>JBFWLD010000023.1:0-13834 GCA_050252315.1 Bdellovibrionales bacterium | reverse complement strand
ACGGTCTTTGACGTCGAATCTTTGACAAAATCACGCCGCAGCCGTGCACATGTCGAGGAAAAACCCAAAAAGACAGCGACCACGCCCGAGGATTTGGACGATTTGCCCCTCGTCCCGGATGACGGAGACGACAGCCTGATTGAAGACGTGGACGAGTTGGGCGAAGACGAAGTGGATGTCGAAGATGTGATCGACGTCGAACCCAACGAAGACGACCGTTAACGCCGGAGCGTCATGCTTTCACCCCCGCCCCCACGGCGGGGGTTTTTTACTTCCGATCGAATAGTTTTTGAAGATCCGACAAGCTCATTTCAACATAGGTCGGACGTCCATGATTGCATTGCCCGGTATTAGGCGTCGCCTCCATCTGGCGCAGCAACGCGTTCATCTCCGGGATACTCAGCGCACGCCCGCTACGCACCGAGCCGTGACAGGCCATCCGCGCGCACAAACTTTCCAGCTTCGCCTCGACAAGGCGGGAATCCTCATTAAAGGCAAGCTCCTCCGCAATATCCTTCACCAAAGCCTTCACATCGGCATCGCCCAGCATAGCCGGAACCTCCCGAATTAAAACCGCAGGCCCACCGAACGGCTCCACCACCAGCCCGATCTTTTGCAGCTCTTCGGCCCGTTCCACCACATGGCGCGCCCCGGCCTCGTCCAACTCTACAATTTCAGGGATCAAAAGAATCTGCCGCTTAACGTCTCCCTTGACCCACGCCTGTTTCATCTGCTCATAGACAATGCGCTCGTGGGCGGCATGCTGGTCAATAATCAACAGGCTGTCGCCCGTCTGGGCCAGAATAAAGGTCCCATGCACCTGCGCCACAGCAGCGCCGAGTCGGCCAACGGAAGACGACGTTGCCTCGACCGCTTCCTCCTGCTGAACGTCGAACCGCCGCGCCTCGGGCAAATAATCGAACGCAGGCGAGGCCACGGGCCTTTCCGAAAAAATGTTCGAAGGCGTAGCGCGCGGCGCAGGGTCCTTCACCTGTACGCTCACCCGCCCTTCAGGCTTGAAGCTCCCGATCGCCGCCGGAGCCAAGCTATTGGTCGCAAACTGGGCCGCAGGCTCCATAGCGCGACGCACGCCCGACACGATCATACCCCGCACCTTGGCCGCATCCCGAAAACGAACCTCCGCCTTAGTCGGGTGCACATTCACATCCACATCACGCGCAGGCACCCCTAAAAACAAGGCCACCGCCGGATGCCTACCAGAGGGCAACAAATCGCCGTAAGCCCCCTTTAATGCGCCCAAAAGCACGCGATCCCGCACGGGTCGCCCGTTGACAAAAAGATATTGCTGCCGTGTCGTAGGCTTGTGCCATGTCGGAAGCCCCGCATAACCGCTAAGCGTCACGCCATCATGCGACAGATCGACCGGTGCAGCATTCTCTATAAACTCGCGTCCCAAAACAGCCTGCAATCGGTCGGACAAGGCCTGCTCCGGCTCGAGCAACTGCGGGGCCACAAGATAGGACACAGGTTTACGATCGTCTTCCTGCAAGGTAAAAGCGACCATGGGATTGGCCATAGCCAATTTTTCGACGACCTCACGAGCGGCTTCGGATTCCGTGCGTTGGGATTTCAAAAATTTCAGCCGCGCAGGCGTGGCGTAAAAAAGGTCACGCACTTCGACAATCGTTCCTTCGGGAAGCGATGCCGGGCGCGGATCGGAAACCGTGCCGCCCTCCACGGTAATCTGCCACGCTTCGGACGCACCCTTTTTACGGCTGGTCAGGCTCATCCGCGCGACGGACCCTATTGAGGGCAACGCCTCGCCGCGAAACCCGAATGAATGGATATTCCAAAGATCCTCGTCGGGGAGCTTGGACGTCGCATGCCGTTCAATAGCCAAACAAAGCTCATCCCTGTCCATGCCGCTGCCGTTATCAGCAACGCGGATCAGCGATTGCCCCCCGTCGCGCAACGTCACCTCAATACGCGATGCGCCCGCATCCAGCGCATTTTCGACGAGTTCCTTAAGGGCGGCAGCCGGACGCTCGACCACCTCGCCCGCGGCAATACGATTCACCAATTGAGGAGAAAGCAGCCGAATGCCCATACCAGCCCTACCTATTCCACCAAAGAGGTAAGGCGCTGTCCTGGAGAAAGCCGAACCCCATCCACCTTGGCATTGGTGAACAAGGCCCCTTCAATATCGGCCTCGGTCAAATTGGCATTAGTCAAATCTGCGCCGGTAAAATCAACGTTCTTAAGCACAGCCCCGGACAGGTCGGCATATCGAAGCGACGCGCCGACAAGGCTGGTGGAAACAATCCGACCACCGGCCAATTCCAAAGGTTGCAGCCGTATCTCTTGCATATTGGCATTGTTCAAATTGGCCCCGGCAAGCTCGCTCCCTCGCAAATCGGCATGTGCCAAATGGGCGTGGCGCAAATCTGCTTTTTTAAAGTCCGACACTTGCATCTGCGCATAGGAAAAATCGAGTCCGTAAAGCATCGCCCCTTCCGCACACATCATGCTCAAGCACGAATGCGCAAAAGACGGAGCCCGCCGCATATCAAAACCATTAACCTCGAAACGCCGTCCGCTTTTGCCGTCGCTTGTCAACCACGTCAAATGCTGGCGCATATATTCGGCCAGCGGCATCGGAAGGTTCTTGATCGTCGGCCCGGTCGGCGCTTCGGTCAAAGCACCAGTCGTATCCGCCTGATCCAGCAAAGTCGCGGTCGTGGTCACATTAATCAGAATAGCACGTTGCAAATTCGCGCCCTTCACATCGCACATACTGAAATCGGCATTTTCCAAATTCACGCCCTGCATATTCACGCCCTGCAAATTCGCGCGTGTAATGCGGCATCCGCGCATCGTCGCATCGCTAAAGTCGCAATTATTCGCAATCGCGCCGGAAAGCTTGGCTCTGGAAAGATTAGCGCCGCTCAGATCGGCAACGCCGGTTGTCGGGAACGGCAGCTCCGTTTCCCCCGGCACCATATAGGTCCCGTCCCGCGAAGTAATCGTACCCTCGCGCAAATCCGCATCCGTCATATCGGCATTCACCAACAAAGCGCCCCGCATGCACACGCCGCGCATGTCGGCGCGAACAAGGCTGGCATTCTGCATCGCCGCCAACCGTAAATCCGCGCTAAACAAGGTCGAATAATCCAACCTCGTATCCCGCAAATCCGTCTGGCAAAGCGCCGCGCCCGTAAAATCGGCATGCGACAAATCTTGCCCGGCCAGCGACATGCCGGACAAATCGTGATACGCCAAAATAGCCCGCGCACCGCCCATTCGCGCCGCACGAAACATCGTGTGTTTTTGCAGAATATCTTCCAGCTCGCTTTGGCTGATACGAACAAGTCTCATGGGCGCACGACCATATCACAAACGTCATCCGTCACGGTCACACGCACGCACGCGCCGACCGGAAACGTGGTCAAATACCGGCCATGCCCACACGGATAATTAAAGCCCAACGGAATTTCAGGCGGCAGATGCCGCAACATGATCTCTTTAAGCGACCGCGCATAAGGCGCATCGCCCGGTTGCATATCCTCGGCCCGTTCTTCGGGAACGCCAATCATTTCGCCGACCAAAACGGCGCGCACGCCTTCGAACTTCCCGGCCATACGCAGATGAATCATGGTGCGTTCGATGCTGTAAAGAGCCTCGTCAACGTCTTCAATAAACAACACAGCCCCTTCGCCAGACCAATCGTAAGGCGTACCGACCAACGATTCCAGCATCGTCAAATTACCGCCGACCAACCGCCCCTCCGCCACGCCGGGACGCTCGACCTCAACCATCGGAAAGCGCAGCCGCCGTTCGATCCGATCGCCTGCGATCATGTAAAACAGATCCTCTTCGGTATAGGATTCAAAATGCTCCGGCAGCATGTAATAAGCCATGGGCCCATGAAAGGTCACCATGCCGGTGTGTTTGGTAATCGCCTGAAGCAAAACCGTCACGTCGGATGATCCGATCACGGGCTTGGGATTGGCGCGGATCAGTTCATAGTCCAACCGCTCCAGCAGCATCATGGCTCCCGACCCGCCCCGCGCACAAAAAACAGCGTCAATGGTCCGGTCGGCAAACATATCGTTAAAGGCCTCGGCGCGAGCTGCCTCAGGCCCGGCCATGGTGCCGAATTGCATAAAGCACTGATCGTGAACCACAACATCATAGCCGCGTGCCTCAAACCGCTCGACCGTAACCTCCAGCATATCCTTGCGCGGCCAGCGGCTGGGCGCAACAATCCCGATTGTTCCTTTAGCAGGCACTAAAGGGGGGAAAACGGCATAAGGCAACGGACTAGACATGCACCATGATTCCTTTCGGTCGGCTCTCGACATTAAGGTAAAGAACCTGAAAAGTCATGCAATTATGTTTAAAAAAGACCCTACTTCCTTATCGAAAGTCCAGACTTGCCTCTTTCCCACAATAACGATAAGTATTTAGCATTCTTTTATCTTATGAATTCGAAAAAATAGTGAAGGAGACTTTTGATGACGCCCCTTAACGCCCACCTTCAAAAAACCTTAGCCGCCTACGAAAACCCGTCTTACATCCGCAAAGATAAGTTCTGGCCCCAAGAGCCCAAGGAAAACACGAACTCGCCAGAGGCTAAAATACGCAACGCCTTCGAAGGCTTGGATGAAGATCAGAGGCAGATATCCCTGATCGTACGCCTTTTGCACGAAGCGCCCCCAAATTCTCAGGCAACAAAAACTGAACGAGATTCTTTTGACTCAACAGCCTTAGGCTTCTGCATTACAGAAACAACGGAGGAATTATATCTAAAATCCTTTACCAAATCCGTCGAGCAATTAAAATTGGAGGATGGGGTCGATCCGGGTCTTCTTCAAAAGATTCAAAATGCCTTCGCGCGTAAAATGCTCGTGGCGATGGAGGCTCAGGACAAGGCTATGCGCTTGGTATCAAGCAAACGGCTTACCTATGGACACGCCGAAGCCGATATGACCCTGTCTCCTCTTTTTGTACGAAAAGTTTTCTCGGTGCTGGAAAAAATCGCACCGGGCATCGTTACCGACCAGCACCGCCGACACTTCCCGTCAACAGATGAAGATGTTGCCGATTTCTTCTTTACTTCTTTATACAGCCAGCTAACAACCAACGGCCCGAACAAACTCTCCCCGCTTACGCAGTTAAAAAAGATCAAACAACCTAATGTCTTCGATCATCCTCAAAAGGCTTGGAAGATGATGAGCACGCGTTGGAGCGAAGCGGCAGAAAACCTCTCGCATCAAGCAAAGAGCCCCTCCGCAGCGCTCGTAGAATGCACGGCCTGCGCCCTGTTTTGCAGCAGCCAGAGCCCAGACAAAGGGGCACAGAACCAAGCCAATGCCGTCTATAACGCCTTACCCGAAAAAATACAGGCCAAGGTGGACCACTTATTGCGCCTTGATTCTCCCATGCCTGTTTCCTAACAAAAAACGCCTCCTGAATAAGGAGGCGTTTTAAATGGCCAAAGGCAAGATCAAATCGTCTGGCTAATTTCCGACATGATGTCGATTTCTTCGCCCTGAAACAGGCTGGTCAAATAGGACGCCGCCGCCGCCTTCATGCTATAGCCCGGAACCAAATGCCCATTTGCCAAAGCATTGGACAAGGATTCAACACCGACATCGGTCGTATAAAGCGTGTCGTAATACTCGCCGGAATAAAATTTAAGATCATAAATCTGATCGTCTTCCGGCTCTCCATCGACATAGGAAACCTTGATGATATAGGTTCCCGTATCCACCGCCAAACCGGTTGAAGATGTCAATTTGGCATAAGCCGCCTGCTGCTCCTCGGTGCCATGCGAATCCGCCAATAATTTCGTGCCGGAAGAATCGTAAATCTGAACCCGCAAAGCGCTTGTATCCGTGTGGTTGCTGAACGCCATTTTCAAGGCTTCGCCCTGTTGCAGCGTCATGGTATAATATTGCTCAGGCGCAACGCTATTAATCAGACCATTAACCTCCAATGCCGATTTATTCTCATAAACCCACCCAATGTCGATGGCATCATCCTTTGTCTCATTGGCGATATGCACTGTCTCTATGCCGTATTCCATCGCATCGAGCTTAGCAAAAGTCAGGGTATCATCATGAATAACGGATTGCGTTTCCTTCGTCTGAGCCTTGGTCGTCGTCTGATAGCTCTGCGTAAAACGGGTTCCTGAATAAAGCCCAAATGAATAGGTCTGAACCGCTGACTTCAAGGCCAAAGGATCGTAGGTAACTTTGAGGTAATAATCCCCGGCCTCTGCATCCAAGCCATCCTCTGACGTCAGATTTTTATAGGCCGTCTGTAATTTCTCGTCAGCAAGGTTTGAATTGTCGGCAATGACCGTACCTTCACTGTCCAGCACTTGGACCCGGATCGTCGAAGTACCCGAATTATTCGTGAAGTTCATCTTCATCGAATTGCCATCTAAAGCGAAAGCATAGTAATGCGTCGAGTTAAGACGAGATATCTGCCCCTTGGCATCGAGCTGAGTCTGATTTGTCGTCAATGTACCGAGGTTAACCGCATCATCCATCGTGGCGCTCAGCACCATACTGGCGTCGCGTTGATAAAGGGCTTTAAGGCCGGTTGCCGAAGTGCCTAATATCCCCGAATCATATATAGATGCATCCGTTGTGGACATGGCGGACTATCGCTCACACTTGTTCAAAAAATTTACAGACTCACTCTCATTCCCTATATATACACGAATAAGGTTAAATTTTCATGCGGATTCTTGGTTAATTTCTTACTTTATCACCAAAAACCTATTTTGTCAGGGCATCGGCCCCAAGAAGCACCTCAGCATCGGTCATAAAGCTCAATTTCTTGGCAAGCCCAAGATCGGCCAAAACAGCCTTAATCTTCGCTAAAGTCTGCCGATCCGTCTGAATGGCCTGAAGTTGCCGCAATCGGAATTCATTGTAGGCCTTACACGCCTCGACATTAGCCTTGGCCTGTTTCACCTCCGCAGGGTTTGAGGCCCCAGCCCCCTTCTCTTTCGCATTTTGAGCCTTAAGGGCCGCCATTTCGCGCGCCATTTTAGACTGGGTCACCCGTTGCGCCGGAATGGAACGAATAGAAGGGCTCGGCAACAAAGACAGCCGAACCTGAAATTCCTTAGGCGCAACCAACCCGGCATCGGCTTTAGCCGCTTGAAGCCAAGGCGTCTGCTGAAGTTGGACGATTTTCTTGTCCTGAGGGAGCGGCTCTTGCGCTACAGGATGCCACGCCTTATCTCGCTCTGAAAAAAGGTCGCTATTTTCCGTAGAAGTAACAGTCGGAGGCGCAGCAACCGCCATAGCAGGCATAACCGGTATTTGCAAAGGACGCTCCGGCGTGGCCAAAGCCCGTCCCGTCCCCACGTTAGGCACAGCCCCAGTCTTTTTCGAGGCCTGTTCGCCTTGTTCTCGAGAGTCGGCTAAAACCGGCGTCTGGACCGCATCGGTCACAGGCTCCGCCGCCGGGTGCGCCTTTTCATAGTCCGCCAAAGGCACCCATGTCCCTCCTGCGCCAGCAGCAAAAGGATCCAATAACTGAGCCGAAGCCGGACTACTCATTCCAAGTAATGCCAGAAGAATCAAAGCCCTTACGCCCCATAGACCGGCGGCAGAACAATATTTTTGGTCATCAAAAAGCATGGGCAACCCGCCCTTTCAAATTTCTTTACCATAAAGATACAACAGAAGGACTAACAAATACTGAAGCTCTGAATGCAATGCAGCATAACTTAAAAAGCTTTTTTTATTAAAAAGATTAATCGCCTGTTTACCATAAAAGAGTAGCATCACATTTTTGATTGTTTAAATGAAGAAAATTGTCTAATAATCTTTGACTAAGTTGTTCTTTTTCGTGAGGGTCGTATCTTGTCGTCTAATGAATTCTCATCTTCGGGTGAAGGTGAACAGGTTGAAGCCGTTGTTAAATGGTTTAATCTTTCTAAAGGTTTTGGTTTTGTTGCGCCGGCAGATAACACACCGGACGCCTTTTTGCATGTTTCCGTATTGACGCGCGCAGGCCTTCAGCAAATTGCCGAAGGAACCAAACTGCTTGTTCAAATCGGCAATGGCCCCAAGGGTCGCCAGATTCTTCAAATCTATTCC
Source organism: Bdellovibrionales bacterium (assembly GCA_050252315.1). GTDB lineage: Bacteria > Pseudomonadota > Alphaproteobacteria > UBA9219 > UBA9219 > UBA8914. The sequence continues at coordinate 5,750 of JBFWLD010000023.1, read as the reverse complement.
GTACTCGGCCAAGCGGAAATCCCGGCAGTTACGCATCAGGTAACGGCGACGGGACCGACGGAAGAAATGACCGGCATCGTCAAATGGTTCAAGCCTGAAAAAGGCTTCGGGTTCGTAGCTCCGGACGATGGCGGCAAAGACGTCTTTGTGCACAAGAGCATCATTTCGCGTCTGGGCCTATCCTCGCTGGAAACCGGACAAAAGGTCAAAATGAGCGTTCACACTGCCGCCAAAGGTCGTGAAGCGCTTTCGGTCGAATTGATTGACTAACGAAAAACACACCTAAAGAAAAGGCGCATCTGATAAGGATGCGCCTTTTTTATTTTTTAGTCCTCGTCCCCCTGCCCCTTGATCTTGGCCGCCAGAGACGCCTGTAAAAACCGATCAATATCGCCGTCCAAAACGTCTTGCGTCTGGCTGGTTTCCACACTGGTACGCGCGTCTTTGACCATCTGATAAGGCTGTAAAACATAAGAACGAATTTGATGCCCCCACGCGATGTCGGTCTTGCCCGCTTCAATCTCGGCAGCCGCGTCCTCGCGTTTTTTCAACTCCAGCTCATACAATTTCGCTTTCAGCATTTCCATGGCCTTGGCGCGGTTCTTGTGCTGCGAACGTTCCTGCTGACAGGCCACAACAATCCCCGTGGGTATATGCGTAAAGCGAACGGCGCTGTCGGTTTTGTTGATGTGCTGACCGCCCGCGCCGGAGGCCCGGAACGTGTCCACCTTCAAATCCTTGTCCAAGACTTCAATCTCAATCGAATCGTCCACCACCGGCGTCACGGCCACGCTGGAAAAACTGGTATGCCGCCGCGCATTGGAATCATACGGGCTGATGCGCACCAAACGATGCACGCCCGCCTCGGTCTTGAGCCACCCATACGCATTGTGCCCACTAATTTCGATGGTCGCGGATTTGATGCCTGCCTCTTCGCCGACCGTCTCATCGAGCAAATGAACCTTGTACCCGTGATCCTCGGCCCAACGCATATACATGCGAAGCAACATCTGCGCCCAGTCCTGCGCCTCGGTCCCGCCCGCGCCGGAATTGACTTCCAGATAGCAATCATTCGCGTCGGCCTCGCCGGACAGCAGACTTTCCAACTCACGCTTCGAGGCCACGGACTGAAGCGCTAAAAGAGCCGCCTCAGCCTCGCCAATCATATCGGCATCGCCCTCAGCCTCGGCCATTTCCAAAAGCTCGATATTGTCCTGAAGCCCACGAGATAAATCCCGATACCCCTTGACGGAGCCATCCAGTTGGGTCCGCTCCTTCATCAAAGTCTGCGCGCGACGAGGATCGTCCCAAAGCTTGGGGTCCTCGGAAAGGTTGTTCAGTTCATCAAGCCGGATGACCGCCTGATCGTAGTCAAAGATGCCTCCTCAGCAACGCCAGCGATTTTTCGGTCGCCGCAATCGCTGATTGAATTTCCGCACGCATAGTCTTTTCCTTTTAGTCTTATTTTCTATTTTGCAGAGGCTTTGTAGCCTTTTTCCGGGGGAAAAGGCAAGGTCTGCGCCCTCTTAGAGCCTTTTTCCAAAAAGGTTGTCGCCCTTTCTATTGCCGGAAAAGGCTCTAACTCTTTGCTGTCGAGCAGATTCACGCGATTAGTTTGTCGTCTAAGGACGCCAACCTAATCACGATCTGCTCTAGAAATCAGACACGAGCATCAATGCTCGGATGCATCTTCTGTCCTTTGGGGGACTGAGGCTGCTTATTAACCTGCTGCTGACGGGCATAAACACCAAATCCCGGCAAGCTAAGCTGCTGACACGCTGGAGGGCCTTTAGGCCGAGTTACCTCGATCAAACAATCTCCCGGCAAGATCAACCGCTCTTCAGGTTCGGTAACAGGCCTTTCGGGAAACACCCTCTGAACAAGATTGTCCAAATCTAGTTCGGTCGCACTCAACGACGAATACTGCGGTGACCTAAGAATTTTTCTGACACGCTTCGGGTCCCCGACCTCTCCGTCAAGCAGGCCTAACCGCAGAACGGAAAAGGGAACCCCGTCATATTGGGGAGCACCTTCAAATACGAAAGCCACCCATCCCGCAGCCGTTTGATAAGCCCGCCGGTCCCGTGCCGCAATCATAATCGGAATCAGATGAGGATTATCGGCAAAACACGGATGACAACAATCAATCAGCGTTCTTTCTTCAAGGATTTCTTTCGCCTGTTTCACCGACATCTCAACGGAGATGAAACGACTATAAATCGCACATAGTCGTCGGGCGTTTTTCTCCAAAACGTCAGGTTTAAAAGCCGCTTTCTGAACAGCTTGAAGCGTTTTGTCGGTAACAGGCTGTTGGCCCAAAAAGTTGGCCAACGCACCCTTCAAATTATCCATCGGCGTTCCAGCTCTTGGTTGCTGCGCATGCCGACAGTATACAAAATCATGCCGAAAGTAATACAAGAAAGGGTAGTCAAGAAAAAGTATTATCCATCAATAAGATAGCACCACCCTCCTTTAATCTCACCTTCTCCAAGCCAATGTACACGCCTTCCAATAACGGATGCGGTCAAGGAAACCAGCCGGACGTATAGAGTTCAAAGCCGTTTTAGGGGTCACGTCATTTCGCGTATAAAGGGTTGACCCCAACCACCCGCTTCGGGACGTAAACCCTGCCGTCGTAACAGCAAAACGCGCAACATTCTGTTTTTTGAGAACAAGCTGGGTTGTTCCATCCTGATACAAAATGGTTAGACGATTACCCAGCCCCGGATCCAAAATAAGGCATATCAGGCTCAGATTAACCGCGCTCATTTTCCGCTGCCCTGTTTTGTCATCCACAACAGAGGCAGGAACGTAATTATTTTGTTGCATAATCTCTCCCTTTTCTTGTCATAAAAGGCGACCCAAGGGCCGCCTTTTTCGTAAAATAACTTATCGCTTACACCCATAATTATTAAACCGATTAAACCCAAGACGAACCTTTGGGCGGTTGTCGGTAACAGGCTTTTGTTGGCTGGAGGCAACAGGAGGCCGATGGCGTCGCCAAATCTCGTTACCTAACATATCCTGCCCACATATATATAACCCACTTTGTTCCAGCACTCGACGCAGGCCTGAACCAGTATTGCAACGAACGCTTCTCAAATCTCCTTCCGATGGAACCGTACAGGGCGAAGAATTCGACATGCGTATATCCAACCTTTTCTCCCCAAAAGAAACACGTACCGTATCAATATCAGCAACATGAACCTTGCTGTCTTTCGTATGGGCTCCCAAACCCAAAAACCCGCCCACATGTTCCTGAACAACCACTGTTTCTGGGTGCGTAGTTATTGGTGCATTCATTTTTCTCTCCCTTAGGTTCAAACAAAGATCACCTGTTCAGCACCGTGAGAAAAAGCGAGAAGGATGGCATTCCCCCTCCCATGAACCAACATGGAAAGAGGACTAACATACTTGCGGGTTTTCTGACCTACGGTCGGCTGTGGGCCTGTCTTTGCGGTTATGATTGGCGGCCTTTGAAGCGACGCCTGTTGGGTCGCCTGCTTAATCCTGTTTGAGAGGTTTGGCTAGAGGCGATTTTTACTTTCAGCCAAAATTTTTATCCTTTTTAGAAAAGTTGTTACCCAAAAAGGCAAAACATTAATAAGCCCTGCCCCTAATACAATCCCCCGGTCCCTTGCGTTGCAGGAACGCTCGGCGCAGGCGCGATATAGGTTTGTCCCGTACTGGTCCCGTCGATCAGCATCGGCATTTCGCCCGGAATGCCCTGCACACCGTCGGCAAACTCACCGGTTACGCTACCGTCAAGAACCGGACGGATTTCCCCTTCTTTGGGCTCGGTATCAGGAATAAAGGCCTCCCAAATGCCATTGGGATCGGTCATCGAAGCCAAGGCCCCGGATGTCGCATCCACCCGCACCATACGCAGCCCCTCCGGCATACGGAAGGGTATGGCTTCCTTCCCCTTCATGGCCGTCGCCATAAAATTCTTGAAAATGGGGATAGCCACGCTTGATCCGGTTTCGTGCGAGCCCAACGTATGAGGCTCATCAAAACCAACATAAACAGCAGCCACCAGATCGGGTGTAAAGCCAACGAACCACGCATCGTGACTGTCATTCGTCGTGCCCGTCTTTCCCGCCACAGGAAAACCCAAAGCCTTCAAGCGCACGCCGGTGCCGCGCAAAACCACGCCTTCGAGCATCGACGTCATCTGATAGGTGGTGCGCGGATCTTCAATCTGTTCGCGCGGGTCGGGGATTTCCGGCGTTTCCATGCCTGGCACCCAGTTTGCCGTCACACACTCGTCACACGGGCGAGCATCCACGCGCCAAAGAGTCTTACCTTCGCTGTCCTGCACGCGGTCAATGATCGACGGCGAAATCTTTTTCCCGCCATTGACGATCATGCCATAAGCGGCAGCCATCCGCATCGGGGTCGTTTCCTTAGCCCCCAAAGAAAAGGACAGCAAGGTCGGCATCTCATCAACCACGCCAAATTTCTTGGCCTCTTCGACGACAGCCTCCATCCCGATCGCATTGGCCAGACGCACGGTCATCACATTGCGAGATTTCTCGATCCCAACGCGCAAAGGCGTAGGACCGTAAAAGGTCTGCGAATAATTTTCAGGCCGCCACAAAGGCAGGCCAGGTCCCTGCACATATTCAAACGGAGCATCCAACACAAGGCTCGACGGCGTAAACCCCTTATCCAAGGCCGCCATATAAACGAAAGGTTTAAAAGAAGACCCCGGCTGGCGATAAGCCTGCGTCGCACGGTTATACTGCGAAATCTCGGAGCTAAACCCGCCGGTCATCGCAAAAACGCGGCCCGTATGAGGGTCCATCGCGACAAGAGCGCCCTGCACTTTCGGAACCTGCCGCAAGGTATAGGTCCCGGCAGGATAGGCCTTGCCCTTCTCATCCTGTTTCACGACTTCGACCAGAATAACATCACCGACGGACAAAACATCCGCCGGTTTCTTGATGGGAGGACCAAAGGAATCCATCGACAGCTCGTGCCGCGCCCAACTCATCTCGGCCCAAGGCAAATGCCCGCGCGTGCCGTCAATCACGGCAAGCTCGGCCTCTTTTTTGGAAAGGCCGATAACGACCGCCATTTTCCAAAGATCGCCGCCCGCAGGAACCTTGACATTTTTAAGCTGCTCCAGCCAGTTTTGCAGCACATTCAAATGCGCCACAGGCCCACGCCACCCGCGGTTGCGGCAATCATATTCCACAAGCCCGTCGCGTAAAGCCTTCGTCGCCGCGCGTTGCAGCACAGGATCCAAACTGGTCTTAACAGCCAGCCCGCCTTCCAAAACTTCTTTCTTTCCGAACTGCCCAACCAGTTGACGACGCACTTCTTCGGTAAAGTAATCGCCCCCCTGCACAATTTCGGCCTCATCGCGCGAACGCGTCAACAAAGGCTCTTGCGTCGCGGAATCGGCCTCGTCCTTCGTAATACGGCCATCCTCCACCATACGCGAAATCACCCAATTGCGCCGCGCCAAAGCCGCGTCATGATCACGAACCGGATGATAATTGTTAGGGGCCTTGGGCAAAGCCGCCAAATAGGCCGCCTCGGCAATGGTCAGCTCATCCAACGATTTGTTGAAATAGTTCAAAGCGGCAGCGGCCACGCCATAAGAACGATTGCCGAGAAAAATTTCATTCAGATAGATTTCAAGAATCCGGTCCTTCGTCAGCGTCGTTTCCAAGCGTCCAGCCAAAATAATCTCACGCACCTTACGCGAAATCGACACCTCGTTCGTCAGGAGCATATTCTTA
>JBFWLD010000022.1:0-14113 GCA_050252315.1 Bdellovibrionales bacterium | reverse complement strand
CCCGATACACGAGGCCGTTGGCAAACAACAAGCAGTACGCCGCCTCAACCCTAACTTGCCGGAACCAAAAATGCGGAAACACCGGCCAATGACCTGAATGCACAGGTGGCAGAGCGCAACCGCTATGCCGCTGAGGCGCACGCTTATATGGAATGTATCAGCAAGGAAGCCCAACGGGATTCCGATGCGCTCGGACTTCTTGTAACACAGTCGGCAAAAGCTATAATCGACAAGACTCAAGCCGAAGCAAATGCCGCCCTCTCAGGCCCCCAACCCCAAGCTTCGGTAACTCACGCTAATTGATTTATAGGGAAAGTACTGTCATGTCCAAGCCGCTGGTGGTCGCGATTGCCCAACTAAACCCCATCGTAGGGGATCTGGCAGGCAACACGGCCAAAGTCATGGCGGCATGGAAAGAAGCGGGACGTCGCGGGGCGGACCTCGTCATAACCCCAGAAATGGTGTTGACCGGGTATTGCCCCGACGACTTTATCTTGAAGCCAAGAGTCCACAAAATTCTCCGCGAATGCGTGGATTCTCTAGCGCGTGACATGGCGGCGGGACCGGCCCTTTTACTCGGCACCCCGTGGCTGGAAGATAAAAAACTCTATAATGCCGCGCTTCTGATAGAAGGCGGCAAAATTATTGGAAAAACCTTCAAACGGGACCTGCCGAACTATGGCCCGTTTGATGAAAAGCGCTATTTCGAAAGCGGCCCCGCGCCGGAGCCTGTTCTTTGGAGAGGCCGCAAACTCGGAATCTTGCTGTGCGAAGATATGTGGTCGCCGCAAACGGCCTTAGAGCTGCGCCGACAGGATGCCAAAATTTTGCTGGTTCCGAACGGAAGCCCGTTCCAGATCGGCAAACAGCAAAAACGCTATGCCTTAGCGGCAGAGCGCGCCAAAGAAACAGGCCTCTCATTGGTTTATGTCAACCAGTACGGCGGACAGGATGAATTGGTGTATGAAGGCGCGTCCTTTGTCGTGAACGGGGAGGGTGCCCTTGAAGCGCAAGCCCGTTACTGGAGCGAAGACCTTCTGCTGGTGCCCTTCAATGAATCCCCCGAAGGCCTGCTTAAACCTGAATCAACGCCTTTCAGTCCGCGCCCAAGTTCCGATGAGGAAACCTATCAGGCCTTAATGACCGGCTTGCGCGACTATCTTATCAAAAACGACTTTTCATCGGTTGTGATCGGCCTTTCCGGCGGCATCGACAGCGCCCTTGTAGCGACCTTAGCCGTGGATGTTTTGGGCCCATCCAAAGTCCAAACCGTGATGATGCCGTCTCGCTATACCTTGGAATCCTCCATTGAGGACGCCCACGCCATCGCTAAACATCTCTCCTGTCGGCTGGATATCCTGCCTATCGACGAATTGATGGGAAGCTTCGATACAGCGTTGTCTGAAATGTTTATCGGGTGCGAACCCGACGTGACCGAGGAAAACCTCCAAGCCCGAATCCGTGGCACCTTGCTAATGGCCATTTCAAACAAAAACGGGGCTATGCTGCTGTCCACGGGCAACAAGTCGGAACTTTCAGTCGGCTATGCCACCTTGTATGGCGATATGTGCGGCGGCTATGCGCCCTTAAAAGACGTGTACAAAACGGATGTCTATAAACTGGCGCGTTGGCGTAACGAACACCACCCGTTTCTTTCGATGGGCCCGACGGGGGCGTCGATACCGGAAAGGGTTCTGACCAAGCCCCCCTCTGCCGAGCTTAAGGAAAACCAAACGGATCAGGACACGCTCCCCCCCTATGACATCCTTGACGGAATCCTGAAATGCCTTATCGAACAAGATTTGGGGGTCGCCGAAACAACGATGATGGGCTATCAAGCCGACACGATATGTAAAATTTACACGATGCTTGATCGCGCGGAGTATAAACGCCGTCAAGCGCCTCCGGGCCCCAAAATTACGCGCAAGCATTTAACAAAAGACCGCCGGTATCCTATTACCAATAGATATTCCGACAAATGGCTGCGCAATTTGACGGACTAAACAAAACAAAGAAAAGAAGTGGACAAAAGGTCGATGACAGATAAAGAGTCTTTACGCAAAACCATTCGCGCCCGTATTAACGACGTACTGGTGGACGCCGAATTTCCGGAGCTTCCTAATTTCGGGCGAGGCAAAGTTCGTGACCATTACGACCTATCCGGCAACCGCCGCCTGATGATCACGACGGACCGCCAAAGCGCGTTCGATCAGGTTTTAGCCGCCGTCCCCTTTAAAGGACAAGTCCTGACGGCAGCCGCGCGTTTTTGGTTCGAGCAAACCGCCGACATCGTGCCCAACCATGTCATCGAATATCCGGACCCCAACGTCGTGTTGGCGCGCAAAATGAATATGCTGCCGATTGAAGTCGTCGTCCGCGACTATCTGACTGGCACGACATCAACATCCGTTTGGTCGATGTATCATGTCGGTAACCGCAAACCCTATGGGATCCAGCTTCCGGACGGCATGAAGAAAAATGAAAAGCTGCCGCAAACGATCCTGACGCCAACGACCAAAGGCCTGATGGGCGATCACGATATGCCGGTGACAACGGCTCAAATTATCGAGCGCGGCCTTTTAAGCGAAGCCCAAATGCGGGATCTGGAACAAGCCGCCTTGGCTCTGTTTGAAAAAGGCAAAGAGATCGCCGCCAAACACGGCTTGATCCTCGTCGATACAAAGTACGAGTTCGGCTATGATGAAAACGGGATTTTAACCATAGCGGATGAAATCCACACCCCGGACAGCAGCCGCTATTGGATTGCCGAAACCTATGAAGAGCGCATGAACAACGGCCTAGAACCCGACAGTCTGGACAAGGAGTTCCTGCGTCTTTGGATTTCCGCGCGGTGCGATCCGTATAACGAGCCGATTCCGGACATCCCGGACGATACGTTGGTAGATTTCAGCGCCCGCTATATCGACCTGTACGAAAAGATCTCTGGCAAGAATTTCGAGATTCCGCCTTACGGAGAACCGATCCGTGAACGCGTCCGCCGGAACATCAAGAAGTATGTGGAATAGGGCACCTATCCTCAAAAAATCCCTTTGCATTCCTGAATTCCTCAGGCATTCTCCCTGCATAGGTCAGAGTGTTCATCCCTTTTGGCCTTGAGGTATCAAGACCTCGACACTGGCGGTCGTCATTTTCCTGCCTGCCAACAAGCTTGCTTGTAAGACATGAAAATGACCTTTGGTTTTCAAACCATAGAGCGTTGCCGAAAAAACGCTGCCTTTCGTCCCCTTATGGGCTGGAAGGCAGTGGCTATGTCCAGAACCTTCGGGTTTAAAGGCTATTGCAGTCGTCCAGTGCGGCTCTTGAACTTCCAGCCCGCTTGCGGCAGTCCAGCCGCAAGCGGAACCCGAAGACAAGAGGACGCCATGGTCCCAAAACTTATTCTTTCCCCTGACGGTGAAAAAGCACTGAAACTTGCCGCCATGGCCGAAGCCATAGCCTTGGCCGACGGCTGGATCAGCTTCGACGACTGTTTCGAACAAAGCCGGGAACAGGCCGATACCTATCTCCTTTTCGCCCAAGCCGCTCTCGATGTAATCCTGCGCATGGAAAACCCACTGATGAGTACATAAAAAAAGCGGCTCCGTTAAGAGCCGCTTTTTAATTTTATAGGCCGGTCGATCACGCGACTTCCTGAGAAATCTCTTCCTGAACCTCGGCCATATTTTCAGCAATCTCCTGAAGCGAAGGCTGAGCCTGTTGCGGCGACGTTTGCATCGGCGGCGCATTAGGATCACGCGCGCGGGCAATGTGCGGCATCAGATCGCCCAGCTCGATAAAATTATCGGCCTGACGGCGAAGCTCGTCCGCAACCATCGGCGGAGACGAACGCATAGTGCTAACAACGCTGACGCGCTTGCCCTTACGCTGCACGGCTTCGACCAAACGACGGAAATCGCCATCGCCGGAGAAGATCATGATGTGATCGACATTATCGCTCATCTCCATCACGTCGATGGCGAGTTCGATATCCATATTGCCTTTGATTTTGCGACGACCGAAAGCGTCGGTAAATTCCTTGGTCGGCTTGGTGACCATGGCATAGCCGTTATAGTCCAACCAATCGACGAGGGGACGAATCGGCGAGTATTCTTCATTCTCGACAAGAGCGGTGTAATAGAACGCGCGCACAAGACGGGCCCGACCAGCAAACAGCTCCAACAATCTCTTGTAGTCGATATCAAATCCCAAACCGCGAGAAGCTGCATAGAGGTTGGCGCCATCAATAAACATCGCCATACGTTCTTCTTTATAAAAAATCATATGATCCCTTTCCCGATATGAAGTTTCCCGTTAACCATAACATAAAACAGCGCCGAACGGTAATGTCTATTTATAATTTTATACCTATCATCAAAAAAAGACAACGCATCCCGAACGACTAAATGGTCCGACCTGCTTACGCTAAAAAACGTAGCCATGCAACACCTTGATTAAGGTGGACACAGGGGAAGGGCAGGGGGAAGGATTGCAAGAAGGAAACAAATCGTTTCGCAAGACTTTACATTAGGGATAAAGAAAGTCTAATATGTGCCCTTACACCTAAAGCCTAATTGAAAAGGGGATACCCCCCTTTAGCCCAACGGGCTTTGGGAACGATTTTTTTCGCGAATGAGGATAAACTTATGGCCCGCGTAACAGTTGAAGATTGCGTCGTACTCGTCCCCAACCGGTTTGAACTGGTGATGTTAGCCTCCCACAGGGCACGTGCCCTTTCCTCAGGAGCAGAGCTGCGCGTTGAACGCGATCGGGATAAAAACCCGGTTGTCGCCCTTCGCGAAATCGCCGAGCGCGAACTGGATCTGGACAGCCTGAAAGAGTCTTTGATTAAGGGCCTGCAAAAACGGATTGAACCGGACCGTCCAGAAGATGAAGTTACGGAACTGATGAGCAGCGAGCAGCAAGGCTGGATCAACGACACGATGGCTGCAAGCGAAGAGGACGACGACCTGAACATGGACGACGATCTGGAAGACGAAGATTCGCAAACAGAAGACTTTGCCAAGATGGGTTCCTTTGAAGATGCAGAGGACATAAGGGACTAAAATTTCGGTTCTAACCAAGCGGACGCACTTACATGAATATGTCTGATTCTTTTGCCCCAAAGGATTAAAGCGAAGGAACAGACGTATGACAGAAACACCGACACCCTCAGAGCAAGCAGAATCTCAACCGGCCTCCCCGACGGAAACGCCGCCGAGGCCTGAGCGTATGATGCGCCAGTATGAGCTTGTCGAGCGCGTCAAAGCCTATGACCCCAACACCGATGAAGACCTCCTCAACCGGGCCTATGTCTTTTCGATGCAGGCGCACGGCTCCCAAGTGCGCGCGTCGGGCGATCCGTATTTTTCGCACCCGCTTCAGGTTGCGGGCATCCTGACCGACATGAAAATGGACAGCACGACGATCGCGGCGGCGCTGTTGCATGACACCGTCGAAGACACGCATGTCACGCTGGAGGATATTGAAAAACAGTTCGGTCATGATGTTGCGAAATTGGTTGACGGCGTAACTAAACTTTCGCGGATCCAACTGCAAATGGATCAGGCGACCAAACAAGCTGAAAATTTTCGTAAGTTGGTCCTTGCGATGTCGGCGGATATCCGCGTTTTGTTGATTAAGCTGGCTGATCGCCTACACAATATGCGCACCATCAATTTTATCCCAAAGCCGGAAAAACGCCTGCGCATCGCAAGGGAAACCATCGACATCTATGCCCCTTTGGCCGAGCGCATCGGCATCCAGAAAATGCAGGACGAACTGCAAGACCTCGCCTTTGCGGTCATCAACCCGGATGCGCGCGACAGCATTCTGGCGCGTCTGGCCTATCTACGCACCGAAGGCGGAAATCTGGCCGAAAAAATTCGACAGACCCTTGAAAACGTGCTGACGGAAGAGGGGCTGCACGCCACGGTGGAAGGCCGCGAAAAGCGACCCTATTCCATCTGGCGAAAGATGACACGCAAGGACATTGGCTTCGAGCAATTGTCCGACATCATGGCCTTCCGCGTTCTGGTCGATACGGTCGGCGCCTGTTACCAAGCCCTCGGCATTATCCATAATCGTTATTCCGGCATTCCGGGTCGTTTCAAAGATTACATTTCCATTCCCAAACCCAATAAATACCAAAGCATCCACACCACCATCATCGGGCCCGAGCGCCAACGTATCGAAGTCCAAATCCGCACCCATGACATGCACGAAATTGCCGAGTTAGGCGTTGCCGCACACTGGGCCTATAAACAGGACGAACACGCCCATGAGGGTACGGAATATCGCTGGCTACGCGAACTTGTGGACATTGTGGAACATGCCTCGCGCCCCGAAGAGTTTTTAGAGCACACCAAGCTTGAACTGTTTCAAGATCAGGTTTTTTGTTTTTCGCCTAAGGGAGACATCATCACCTTACCGCGCGGAGCCACGCCAGTAGATTTCGCTTATGCCGTACATAGCCGTGTCGGCGACGCCTGCGTAGGCTCCAAAGTCAATGGCCGCATGGTTCCCTTGCGCACAGAATTGCACAATGGCGATCAGGTCGAAATCATCACCTCCAAAAGCGGCACACCGTCACCTGCATGGGAACGGTTCGTTGTCACCGGAAAAGCCCGCGCCCGTATTCGCCGTTTTGTCCGAATCCAACAGCGCACAGAGTATATTTCCTTAGGCAAAGCCATCTTGGAAAAACTGTGCAAACAGGAAAATATCGACTTTGGCGAAAAACCGTTCGAGCCGATCTATAAAAATTTTCAAGCAGCCTCGATCGAAGACTTATTCGCCAATATCGGAGCCTCGCTTATATCGGCCCGCGATGTTTTCTATGCCGCCTATCCGGAGGCTCGCACCAAACCGCCGGAACCCACCATTACGGAAATTGAACTCGCGGCGCAAAAAATGCGCGACAGGCCAACATCACCCACAGCCGCCGGGGCCGCGCCGCTTACGCTTAAAGGCCTGATCCCCGGCATGGCCGTGCACTTCGCCCGCTGTTGCCATCCGCTACCGGGCGATGACATCGTCGGCATCGTCTCGACAGGGCGCGGCGTCACCATCCATACGACGGATTGCGAAACGTTGGAAAATTTCCGCGACATGCCGGAACGGTGGATCGACGTTTCATGGGGGGAAGGGCACGGCAAAGACGGTGCGGGCATGGTCGGACGCTTGACGATTGTGGTGACGAACAAACCCAACTCGCTAGGAGCCCTGACAACCATTATCGGCAAAAGCAGTGCCAATATCCTCAACTTAAAAATCACCAACCGCTCGTTGGACTTTTTCGACATCCTCGTCGATATCGAAGTCAAGGACGCCAAACACCTCATGAACGTCATCGCAGCGTTGCGATCGAACACGGCCATTATCTCAGTGGACCGCGCCAAAGGGCGCTAACATTTATAAAAAGCCTCACAGGCTCAGAGTTAAAAACCTAGAGCAGATCGTGATTAGGTTGGCGTCCTTAGACGACAAACTAAGCGCGTGAATCTGCTCGGCAGCAAATGGGCAGAGCCTTTTCCGGCAATAGAAAGGGCGTCAACCTTTTCAAAAAAGGCTCTAGCCCTCAACGTCTTCCCGCAAAACTTTTCCCCAAGAAAAGTTTATGCGGAACCCAGTCCAGCTTTCCTTTAAAAAACCTAACGCCCACCATTGTTCAGGACGCCTTTTTATGCGGGACAATCAGGAATCCCGACGACGATCTGCTTTATTTCATGAACGTGCAACTTACCTTGGAATCGCCGACATACTGCACGACCACGGAAGAGGGCGGCTTAGGCTTTGAACTGGAGCTTTGCATCACAACATCGCAAGACGCCTTGGAAAGCATAGCCGCCAGCTTACCGCGATAATCAAAAATAATGTGGCCGGTCAAAGGCAAATCTCCGGCAGGCCGGTTACACACCGCATAAGGCCGCGCTTCAACAGACTGCAACACGCCAGCATAGGGAACCGTCTCATTTTCCCCGGCCATCAAGGTTACATTGTACATATCCTCACCATCATCGGTATGCAGGGTAAGGTCCAGACGGATCTGACAATTCTGAGGGATGAGGTCGCCTTCATAGCCGAAATATTCGGTGATTAGATCGGCATCCTTAGCCCCCCAAATATAGCCGGGCTGAACGGAAATACCGAGCGAATCCGTAAACTGACCGAGCGTAAAAAGGGTAAACCCTTTATCGGGATAAATCGAAGGCGGCTTACGCAAAAAAGGCGGGCGAACACGCTTGCGCTTAATATCCTTCCACGCAATCTCTTTGTTTAGAAACTTGGATATGGCCTGAGCATCATCGACGGAGTAACGCGTATCCTTGGCAAGGGTACCACCGGGTTTAAGCACTATGGGCTTGGTCCCACGCGCCGCTATATCGCGCTGCATCTGATCGAAATCCACCGTGAGCCCGCCAGTTGCAGGATCCTTCTTGATGTACTTTTGTAACGACATCCTCTCGGAAAAAGGAAGTTGATCCGCCATAAGCTTTTGAATCTGACTTTCAGACATATTCCTCAAGTCGGACTCTGAAACATTCAGCAAAGAACTCGCTTTCATAGACTTCAGGACGTCTCGATTTACGGTATCAATCGCGGAATCTTTTGTCTCCGACGAAGAGGTCGAAACCGAAGGCGCTGGAACCTTCGTGGCAGCAGGAGTCGAAGAGGACTCCTTTGTCACGCTCTTCTGCCGAGGAACGAGGCCAAGATTGGGCTGGTTATTTTTGTCGGGCAGCAAAACAGTGGCCGAAGCAGACAAGGAGAGGGAACTTAGAACCCCCACAACAAGAATGGCCATAAAACGCATGAACCCACCTTCTCCATCGAATTTATAACACAGCGAGGATATTAATCATAATAGGCCGCCCCTTCAACGAGATAAAACACGCCAATAGAATCAAACCTTGCCGCAGCAACGGGCCTATGATAAACAGGGCGGCCAGACAAAAGAGAGACGCGGGTGTAGCTTAGTGGTAAAGCTCCAGCCTTCCAAGCTGGCCATGAGGGTTCGATTCCCTTCACCCGCTCCATCCTACTGGCCTCCTTCACAAATTAACCTTGATAAATCAACTTTTCGCTTTTCTTTCACCGAGCGATAGGGTACAAACAATCATTCCCTACAAGATATCAGCTTTGTCCGACGCGATCCGTCGGACGGCGAATTGTGGGTTAAAACATAATAATTGGTATGCGGTCTGGCATAGGAGTGTAGCTCAATTGGTAGAGCGTCGGTCTCCAAAACCGAAGGCTGCGGGTTCGAAGCCTGCCACTCCTGCCATTGCGCGCCCTGAAAGGTGAAGGAGCCGCCATGGCGAATATAATGGAATTTTTCCGCGAAACGCGCCGCGAAATCGCAAAAGTGACGTGGCCGACTCGTAAAGAAACGTCGATGACGACAGTTATGATTGTCGTCATGGCCTTGGCCGCCGGACTTTTCTTTTTCGTCGCTGATTCGGCACTTGGCTATATTATCAGCAGCATTTTGGGCATGCGTACCTAAACACAGCCCGCAAGGAGTACTCAAATGGCACATCGTTGGTATGTAATTCACGTTTATTCGGGCTTTGAAAAAAAGGTCGCTCAAACCATCCGCGAAACCGCGATCAAAAAAGGTCTAGAGGATTATTTCTCTGAAATTTTGGTCCCGACGGAAGAGGTTGTTGAAGTCCGCCGCGGCAAAAAGATCAATACCGAGCGCAAATTCATCCCCGGCTATGTCCTAATCAAAATGGACTTGACGGACGAAAGCTGGCACATGGTCAAAAACACGGCCAAAGTGACGGGCTTTTTGGGCGGTGGCGGCAAGCCTTCCCCCATCTCGGAAAAGGAAGCTCAACGCATCCTCAATCAGGTTCAAGAAGGGTTCGAGCATCCCAAGCCTTCCATCACCTTCGAAATTGGCGAACAAGTCCGCGTTGCGGATGGCCCCTTTGCCTCCTTTATGGGCATTGTCGAAGACGTGGACGAATCCAAGTCCCGCCTCAAGGTCGCCGTGTCGATCTTCGGACGCGCCACGCCGGTCGAACTTGAATACGCGCAGGTCGAGAAGGTCTGAGTTCGAGTTTATTTCGCTATAGCATACGGCTTGGCGAGATGAAGGAACTTAAGCTCAGGCGTCTCGTATTTCTCAAGAAGCTTTTCAACGGCCCCCATGCCCAAAAGGTAGGTGATCGTACCGTCAATAGCTTCTTTGAAATCAGGTTCATGCGCCGGAAGGGGCATGGCAAAGGCGGTAACCGCCACAGGCTCACCGAGAACCTGACGAAGTTTATGGGGGTTGTTTCGATTAAAATTCATGAACCCAAAGGGCTCCAAAACAACAGCATCTGCCTTTTTATCCGTGACCTGCGTAAAGAGTTCTGTCGGCGATGATAACTGCGGAATAGAAGCTGTTTTTGCCTTTGGAAAATGTTCGCGTACAACGATGGCCGAAAATTCTCCGTCCTGCGTCGAAAAAGTAACGTCAGAATTATTCGCCCTTGCGTAGTCATTATCAAATCGCGTGTCGTCGGCGCGTACATAAATATAGCTCGGATGGTACATAAAAGGGATTGAAAAACTGCCTTCGCGGGCACGCCCGGGCGTGACATAAAAGGGGGCGCAAATCATATCAAGCCTGTTCAGGTTCAGATCCGACATAATTTGTGCGTTAGCAACTTCGCTTACCCAAACGATCTTAACGTTCAGTTCCCTACCGATTTCTTCAACGAGTTCTGTAAAAAGGCCGCCCATCCGTCCTGTTACCGGGTCCTTCATTTGAAGAGGCGGATAATTAAGGTACCCGCACCGTAACTCGCCCGTGCGTTTGATGTGCTCCCAGCGAGATTCCTGTTTTTCCGTACCGACGGTATGGTATGAACGTGTTATTGTGTCGTTCACGACCACGGCTAGCATGGCCGCAATAAAGGCAACAGCAAAAAATGGCACCAGTTTCATGCTAAAGGCTCCCTTTTAAGGTACGATATCCTAGTATCAAAAACACTGTGATACGGCAAGATTGACGCGTCCATTTAAGGTGTTAGACTTAAAGGCAAGGAAACGCCCTTACCTTTTACCGGGAGCCCCCCTTATGAAAACCATCGGATTGCTTTTTGCCGCCTTGTTGATTTCACTTGGCGTCATGATGATGCGCGATCAAATAAGCACGCCGACAACAACGCCATCTCACAGCGAATCCGCCTATGACCGCGTGATGCGAACCGGAACCCTGCGGTGTGGTTATGCAGATTGGCCCCCCATCGTCTTTTACAAAAACATGCAAACCGGCAAACTGTCCGGCATCGCCTACGACCTTACCGAAGAACTCGGCAAGCGCCTGAATCTCAAGATCGAATGGGCGGAAGATACGAGCTGGAGCAACATTATCAGCGGCCTTCAATCGAAAAAGATGGACGCCTTTTGCGCCATGCTAGGCGTTACGGCAGAACGAGGGCGCTACGTTACCTATTCCGTGCCGGTCCTGTTCTCCCCGGCGTTCCCCTTTGTCCGCGAAGACGACCGCCGCTTTGACGACGATATTATGGCAGCTAACGATCCGTCCGTTCGGTTCAGCTCTATCGACGGGGAAATGTCGGATTCGATTGCCCGGAACCGTTTTCCCAAAGCCAAGGTCAACGCGGTTCCACAAACCCTGCAAGTCTCGGAGTCCCTAAACAACATCGTCACCAACAAAGCCGACATCATCATCGTTGATTACGGGTTTGGGCAAAGCTTCATCGACAACAACCCCGGAACCCTGCGCAGAATAGGGGACAAACCCTTTGCGGTGGTGCAGGGGTCCTATGCCTTTGACCTCCATGAAACCATGCTGCGCGATATGATCAACAGCGCCCTAGTCGAAATGCAAAATCACGGCATTATCGACCAGATTATCGCCAAATATACATCCGACCCTCTGGAAATCCTCCAACCCGCGCAAGGATACAAAAATATTCTTCCATAACAATAGGTTACGTCTATTGCTTTCCGCCGGGAAGGAGGCTATAAACAGCTCCTAAATCCATGTGGTAGGTCCTCCCTGAAAGTTCCCTTAGGGAGCCGGACCACGCGGCGCTTGCCCAAACCGGACAAGTGAAAGAGGGGGAAACACGTTTCCCAAAAAGAGTGCAATTGATCTGTCAGCAAAGACGGGTCATTGCGAAATGCAACCGAGCTGGCACCCCATCGTCATGCCAGCGAAGGCTGGCATCCCATTTTGTTTTACCTAAAACAAAAAAGGGCATGCCACCATCGCCATGATGACAGGCAACAGCTCACCCATTCCCGGAGCAATCCGGATAGGAGAAACAAATGGCAAAGGAAATCGTCGGCTATATCAAGCTGCAAATTCCAGCCGGAGCGGCCAACCCGTCGCCTCCGGTAGGTCCGGCTTTGGGCCAACGCGGTCTGAACATCATGGACTTCTGCAAGCAGTTCAACGCCAAGACCCAAGGCTTGGAAAAAGGCATGCCGATCCCAGTCGTCATCACGGCGTTTAGCGATCGCAGCTTTACCTTCATCACGAAGAAACCGCCAAATACTTATTGGATCAAAAAAGCGCTGAAACTTGACAGCGGCTCGAAAACGCCGGGCACGTCGATTGTGGGCAAGGTCACGATGGCGCAGTTGCGTGAAATCGCCAAAGAGAAAATCAGCGACATGAACGCGAACGACGTTGAAGGCGCAGCCAGCATGCTGGCCGGCTCGGCTCGGTCCATGGGCATTCAGGTTGTGGAGGAGTAAGATCATGAAAACTGGAAAGAAACTTCGCAAAGTACAGCCGAACGTGGACAGCAACAAGCTTTACACGCTCGACGAAGCGGTCAAATTGGTCGTCAAGAACGCCAAGGAAATGGGCCGCAACTTCGTTGAATCGCTCGAGATCGCAATGAATCTCGGCATCGACCCGCGTCAATCCGACCAAGCCGTTCGCGGCATGGTCCAGTTGCCGCACGGCACGGGCAAAACCGTCCGCGTCGCTGTCTTCGCCAAAGGTGAAAAAGCGGATGCCGCCTTGGCAGCCGGAGCCGACGTTGTCGGCGCTGACGATCTGGCGGAAAAAATCACGGGTGGGTTCTCGGACTTCGACCGTGTCATCGCCACACCGGACATGATGGGCGTTGTCGGCAAGCTGGGTAAGGTTCTGGGCCCCCGTGGCCTGATGCCGAACCCGAAGCTCGGCACGGTCACACCGAATGTCGCCGACGCCATTAAGATGGCCAAGGCCGGTTCGGTTGAGTTCCGCGCAGAAAAGGGCGGCATCATCCATGCAGGCATCGGCAAGGTCAACTTCACGGAAGACCAACTGATCGCCAACGCACGCGCCTTTATCGCGGCGATCTCGAAGGCGCGTCCTTCGGGCGTCAAGGGCACCTATATCAACCGCGTGGCCGTGTCCTCTTCAATGGGGCCGGGCATCAAGGTTGACCTTTCGTCCCTGAGCGAAAACGCCTAAACGTTCGCGTTTAAACCACTAAAAAGCCCGTTTTCTTCAATGAAAACGGGCTTTTTTTTATTTTGAAACTATTTCATTCTTGCTACAAAAGGCCTGTATTTTACAAAAGGATTTTATACATGCTGATTCAAGGAAAGCCTGTTACGACAAACGATTTCCAATCCATCTTGGATCAAATCGCCCACCTACCGTCAAAACTCGAAAGAACCGGCATAGACGAAGATTCTGTATTGCTTGATGGATCGCTTGTTCCTTATGCCTCACACCTTGATTTCGCCTTAGATTCCTCTAGGCCAGAACTCTCTTCAAGAACAAAGACCATGTCTCTAACAGCCATAGACATGGCGCGGCGATCCCACAACCATCAACCCCTCGCCTCCATCTCCTCTAAATATGGCCAATTGCTTCAAAAGACAGGGGACCTAAATTCCGCAGCCCCCTATTTTGAGGAGGCGTTTCATTACGCTAAAGCAGAAGGACTTAACAATCTAGCGCACCAAGCTGCCTTAGGATTTTATACTGTGTGCATGCACCAACTCAGTCGCAAAAAAATTGATTTTGCTTCCGTAGAAAAAAGCCTCACGCAATGCATAACATATTTCGAGGAAACCTCCATTTACGGCAGACAAAAGGAAAAACACGATCCCGATGCCTATTCTTTGGGACAAAGAGAAT
>JBFWLD010000021.1:0-14455 GCA_050252315.1 Bdellovibrionales bacterium | reverse complement strand
CACGATTGACCGCGTGATTCGTCGCGAGATGGACGTAGCCGAAGGCGATCCCTTCAGCCTTTCCAAAGTCAAACGATCGGAACAAAAAATCAAGAATCTCGGCTATTTCGAGGAGGTTAAAGTCACGCCGGAACAGGGCTCTCAGCCGGACCGGTCGAACCTGAAGGTCGAGGTTAAGGAAAAATCCACGGGCGAGATTTCGATGGGCGCAGGCTTCTCTTCAACGGACGGTCCGTTGGGGGATTTCTCTATTCGTGAGCGCAACTTCTTGGGCCGAGGTCAGGACGTCCGGTTAGGGGCCACGATTTCAGGCGTAACCAAACAGTTTGATTTCAGCTTTACGGAGCCCTATTTCCTCAATCGCGATCTGTCCACCGGGGTGGATGTTTTCCATGTGCGTAGCGATGAACAGTCACGCAGCGCCTATGATGAAACGAACACTGGGTTCACGCTTCGTATGGGCTATCCTCTTTCCGAGCAGTTGCGGCAAAATCTCAGCTATACCTTGCGGCAGGATAAGATCAGTAACGTGTCCTCCACGGCGTCGCGGTTTGTGCGGGATCAGGTCGGCACCAGACTTACCTCTATGGTGTCGCAGGAATTGGTCTATGATGAACGTGACAGCAAGGTCGAACCGACCGAGGGCTTTGTCACGCGTCTTAAAACGGATCTGGCTGGCGTCGGCGGTGAAAACCATTATGTACGCGCCAAGTTGACAGGGGTCCAATATTATACGCCGTTTGAGAAAATTACGTTCAGCGCAACAGGCGAAGCCGGGATTGTCGAAGGCTTTAACGAAGATGTCCGGATCAATGATCGTTTCTTCCTTGGCGGCGATACGCTACGCGGCTTTTCCTATGCTGGTATCGGCCCTCGCGACCTGACGGATGGGGCTGATGATGCTTTGGGCGGCAACAGTTTCGTGCGTGGGTCGTTGGAAGTGTCCTTCCCGACCTTTATGCCGGAAGAGCTTGGCTTCAAGGGGCATTTGTTCGGCGATGTCGGCATTCTGGGTGAAAACGATGAAACGCCGGAATCGAATGAATGGTTCATGTCGGATTCCAATGTACGCGGAAGCGTCGGCATCGGTGTTTCGTGGCAGTCGCCTTTCGGTCTGGTTCGCCTCGACTATGCGCAGCCGGTCTTGAAAGAATCTTATGACGAGATCGAGCATATCCATTTCAGCTTCGGGACTCGTTTCTGATGGGCGGGCGGTTATCCGCAGCCGTGGCCTTGTGGCTGCTTTCAGCCGCGGGGTCGAGTTTTGCCGCTGAACCTTCCCTCAAACCGCTTCAAGCCTCAGCCGTTGCCATTGTCGATGTTCAGCGGATTTTGCAATCCTCCCACGCGGCCAAAAGCGTTCAAAGCCAGCTTGAAACGCAGCGCTCCAAGTTTCAGACTGAAATTGCCGCCGAAGAAATGGACCTTCGCGAGGCCGAGCGTAAGCTGACCAAATTGCGCGAAACCGCCAAAGCCAACGATTATGTGGAACAGGAGCAAAAGCTCCAACAACGGTTTTTGTCGGTCGAGCGTCATGTGCAGGCCCGCCGAAAGGCGTTGGATCAAGGCTATACGGATTCCATGAATGTGGTGCGTAAAGCCCTGATTGATATTGTCGCGGATATTGCCAAGAAAAAGCGGGTTAATCTGGTCATCGTCAAACAGCAAGTCATCTGGAATGATTCGGTAATCGACATTACGGACGAAGTCCTAGCGCGGTTGGACGAAGCTATGCCGAACGTTCAGTTCTCCATCCAGCCGGAAGACGATTTTTTACCTGCACCAGCCCCGATAAAGACGACAAAGGGCGATAAAAAAGGGAAATAGGATGAACAAACTATCTGTTTTTGCCGTTGTCCTTTCCATCGTTGCTTTGATCGGGGTTTACGGTCCACGGCATACGGATGGACAGGCACACCAAGAAACCGTCTATGAACGTGTTCTGCGGACTGGAACCATTAGATGCGGTTATGCGCTTTGGCCGCAATTTGTTATGAAGGATCCCGGCACAGGGGAAATGTCGGGTTTTATTGTTGAGTATATGAATGCGGTCGGCAAGGCGCTAGGCCTTAAGGTTGATTGGCCGGAAGAAGTCGGCTACGGCACGTCCATTGAAGACCTTCAATCCGACAGAATTGACATGATGTGTGGCATTTGGCCAAGTCCGGCGCGTTCCAAGCAGGTCGATTTTTCCGTGCCCATTGAATATACGGCGATCGTTCCGCTTGTGCGGGTTGATGATCCGCGTTTTGACGACGATTTGCGTAAAGCCGATAGCCCATCTGTGACCGTTTCCGTCATTGACGGCGATATGGCGATGTCGATTGCTCAGCAGGATTTTCCCCACGCCAAGCTCCTCTCTTTGCCGCAGATGTCCGATTTTAGCTTAATGCTCTCCAATGTTGCCGATGGCAAGGCCGATATAACCTTTTCGGATGTGACGGTTGGGTTGGCGTTTATGCATACTAACCCTAATAAGATTAAAATACTGCATCCGGAAAATCCGTTGCGGATTGGGGCTGCTTCTATGGCGGTCAAAAAGGGTCAGCAAGATTTTTTGAATATGCTGAACACCACCACGGAGGAGCTACTGTCCTCAGGCGTGATCGAGCGCCTTCTTGTCAAGTATGAAAAATATCCGGGCAGTTTCTACCGCGCGGCTAAGCCGTTTGAGACTAAATTGGGTGCCCAGAAGTAACTCTGGGTTTCCCTTGAATGCGGCGTGCAATCGGGCTAAAAAGATCGACGTTTTATGAGGATGGACTATTCGAAAAAAGGTGGAGAAAAAAGCATGAGTGAAGAAACAAAAGACGCCCCGGCGACCAGCATTGACGTCAACGGCATTATGGCGCGCATCCCGCACCGTTATCCTTTTTTGATGATCGACCGCGTGGTCGATATTGTCGCGGGTGAAAGCTGCACGGGCATCAAGAATGTTTCGGTCAACGAGCCGTTTTTTCAAGGCCATTTCCCCGGCCATCCTATTATGCCCGGCGTGTTGATTGTCGAGGCCATGGCCCAGACTGCGGCCACGCTGGTCGTGGATTCGATCGAAGGCGTCAACTCCGGCACCCATGTTGTTTATTTCATGAGCGTTGAGGAAGCCCGTTTCCGCAAACCCGTTTTGCCGGGCGACCAACTCCATATCAAAGTGAAGAAGGAACGCAACCGCGGCGCAGTTTGGAAATTCCGTGGCGAGGCTTTTGTGGATGATGGCTTGGTGGCGGAGGCTGTCTTTACAGCGATGCTGGTTCCCGACTCTGACCGAAAGGCTTCGTAAATGGCAACGACGATTCATGCCACGGCCCTCATTGATCCCCAAGCGAAGCTTGGCCAAGACGTTGAGATCGGGCCTTACTGCGTGGTGGGTCCGGAAGTTCAACTCGGCGACAAGGTTCGACTGATCGCCCATGTCGTGGTCGATGGCAAGACGAGCATCGGCCCTGAAACCGTTATTTATCCGTTCACATCCATCGGGCAAAGGCCGCAGGATTTGAAATATCACGGCGAGCCTTCGACGTTGGAGATTGGCGCTAAGAATCAAATCCGTGAGCATGTCACCATGAACCCCGGAACCGAAGGCGGCGGTATGATTACGCGTGTCGGCGACGGCGGGCTTTATATGGTGGGCTGTCATGTGGCGCATGATTGTCAGGTCGGCAACAATGTCATCATGGCGAACAATGCGACCTTGGCGGGGCATGTCGTGGTCGGCGATTTTGTCGTGATCGGCGGTCTGGCTGCGGTCCATCAGTTTGTCCGGATCGGCGCACATGCCATGATCGGCGGCATGGCGGGCGTTGAAAACGACGTCATTCCATACGGCACGGTCAAGGGAGAACGTGCGCATCTGGCAGGGCTTAATCTGGTGGGGCTGGAGCGGCGCGGCTTTTCCCGCGAAGACATTCACGCGTTGCGCAGCGCGTACCGGTCGCTGTTTTCCAAAGAAGGCACGATGGCCGAGCGCATGGAGGATGTCGGCGAACGGTACGGTTCGCAGCCTTTGGTCGCCGGTATGCTGGAGTTTATCCGGTCGCGTTCGTCGCGCGCCTTGTGCCAGCCCGCCAGCGACGACTGAGGCGGAGGCCGCACGATGAACAGGGCCCCTAAACTCGGCATTTTGGCAGGGGGCGGCACCGCCCCGTCGCAGATCATTCAGGCCTGCCAAGCCAGCGGACGCCCTTTCTTTGTTTTTTGCCTTAAAGGTTATGCCGATCCCGAACTGGGCACCGGCCATGATCATGCGGTTGTGGCGCTGGGGGAAATCCGGAAAGTCAAAGACCTGTGCGCGCGCGAGAAAATCGAAGAAATGGTGATGATCGGCGGGGTGCGCCGACCGTCTATCGCCGAGATCAAACCGGATTGGCTGGCCGTCAAGCTTTTGACAAAAATCGGTCTTGGTTCCTTGGGGGACGACGCCTTGCTGCAAAATGTCGGCAGGGTGATTGAGCAAGAATGCGGCGTTCGCATGGTGGGGGCAGGGGAAGTGATGAAAGAGCTTTTGTCGCCGCAAGGCGTTTTAACGCAAAAAGCGCCGGACGACCAAGCCAAAGCCGACATCGGCAAAGGCATAGAGGTTGCCAAAGCGCTGGGCGCGTGCGACATCGGCCAAGCGGTCGTGGTCCAGCAAGGCCTTGTTCTAGCCGTTGAAGCGATCGAAGGCACGCAAGCCCTGATTGACCGCGCCGGGACCTTGAAGCGCGAAGGGGGCGGCGGCGTACTTGTAAAATGCGCCAAGCCGCAACAAGACGACCGGTTTGACCTGCCGTCGATTGGCGTTCAAACGATCGAGCAAGTGCATCAGGCCGGATTTTCCGGCATAGCCGTCCAAGCAGGACGCAGCCTCCTAATCGACAAAGAGGCCATGCTGGCCTTGGCGGATAAGCTGGGGCTCTTCGTCGTCGGCGTGGCGGAGGATCAAGCGTGACGGAACGCCAAGAGCCTCCCTTGTTCTTTTTAGTCGCGGGCGAAGCCTCGGGGGATTTGCTGGGGGCGCGTTTGATGGCGGCGCTTAAGAAACGAACCGGCGGCTATGTGCGTTTTGCCGGGGTCGGCGGCCCCCGCATGGAGCAAGAAGGCTTGGACCTTCTGTTTCCTCAATCCGATTTGGCGCATATGGGATTGTTTGAGCTGGTTCGGCATCTTCCTCTTTTGCTTCGCCGGATCCACCAAACGATCGACGCCGTCAAAAAGCAAAAACCAGCCGCGCTTATCACCATCGACTCGCCAGATTTTTGTTTCCGCGTCGCCAAAAAGCTGAAAGGACAGGGCATCCCCTTGATCCATTACGTCGCGCCGACGGTCTGGGCGTGGCGTCCGGGCCGCGCGAAAAAGATTGCGCAGTTCTTGGACCATCTCTTGGCTTTGTTGCCGTTTGAGCCGCCTTATTTCACGAAAGAGGGACTACCTTGCACCTTTGTCGGTCATCCGCTTGTGGAAAGCGCTGCCGGTCAAGGTAATGCCGAGCGGTTTCGAACCAAATTCGGCATCGGCGCGAACGTGCCGTTGCTGGCCGTGTTGCCGGGCAGCCGTATGGGCGAGGTTAAAAGGCTCCTGCCGATTTTCTGCGAAACCGTGCTGCGTGTACGCGCCCAGTATCCGGGGCTAGAGCTTATGGTCCCCACGGTGGCGCATATTGAAAAACGCGTCCGGGAAGAGATGAAGAACTGGGGGATTCCCGTTCATTTCACGACGAACGACGAAGATAAATATGACGGGTTTGCCGCCTGTATGGCGGCCTTGGCTTGTTCCGGAACCGTGTCCGTGGAATTGGCTATGTCCGCCTTGCCGACGGTCATTGCATATAAAATCGGTGCGCTGACGGCTTTTTTATATCGTCGATTAATCAAAACGCGTTTTGCGACTCTGGTCAATATCATGCATGATAAGGAAATCATGCCGGAGTTCTTACAGGAAAAGTGCGAGCCGGAAAAAATGGCGGAAGCCGTCTTGGCCTATCTATCCAATCCGAAAGTCCGACAGGATAAAGTTAAGGAGCTGACCTCGATCGCGCAATGGCTAGGGCGCGGCCAGTTCGTGCCGTCGGAAAGAGCAGCGGATACGGTCTGGCGCGTCGCTTTTAAGGGAGAAGGAAGTAAAGGGTGATAACGATTCTTCAGATTATCCCTGCGCTCGGCACTGGTGGAGCCGAACAAGCCTGCGTCGATATGGCTAAGGCATTGGTTGCGCGTGGCGACAAAGCCCTGATCGTTTCTTCGGGTGGGCGGCGCGTGGCCGAAGCGCAGGAAAGCGGCGCTGTTCATTTTCTGCGTAACGCCCAAACGAAAAATCCGTTTCGGATTATTCAGAATGCCTTTTGGTTGGCCGGGCTTATTCGCGCGCAGAAAGTCGATATTGTCCATGCGCGCAGCCGTGCCCCGGCTTGGAGCGCATGGATCGCCTGCCGCATGACGGGGTGCCCCTATGTTACGACTTTTCATGCTGCCTATAAATTTTCGAGCAAACTTAAAAAATTCTATAACCGCGTGATGGCGCGCGGTGTGCGGGTGATTGCGATTTCCCCTTTCATCCGAAATCATATCCATGAAAATTACGGTGTGCCGTTCGCACGGATTCCTTTAATCAATCGCGGGGTGGACGTTAAGGCATTCGATCCGGAAAAAATACCCGAAGATCGCCGCCGCCAATGGCGTGAGGCTTGGGGGATTCACGAGGGCGACAACCTCGTCTTGCTGCCGGGTCGGCTGAGCCCGATCAAGAACCATGATTTGATCCTCGACGCGATGGAGCTGTTAGAAAAAGACAAACAACCGATCGTATGTTTTGTCGGCGACGACCAAGGCCGAGAGGCCTATAGCGAACATCTTTTAAAGCGCATTGCCGAGGCTGGCCTAAGCGAGGTTGTGAAACTTGTCGGAGCCTGCTCGGACATGCCCGCCGTTTTAAGTTTAGCCTCGCTGGTCGTGATGCCATCCAAAGTGCCGGAAGGGTTCGGTCGCGTGCCGGTCGAAGCCATGGCCATGGGGGTTCCCGTGATTGCCAGCAATCTGGGGGCCACACGCGAAACGGTTATCGACGGCGAAACCGGGTGGCTTTTACCGCCGCAGGATCCGGAAGTTTGGGCGACCTTCATGGAAAAAGCGTTGTCGATGTCCGAAAAGGAAAAAGAAAAAATGGCTCAAGCGGCGCGTGCGCGGGTGCTTCAATCGTTTTCTCACGATGGCATGATCGCCCAGACGCTTGCCGTTTATGATGAGGTTATCAAGGAAGGGCTCGCCGCATGAAGGAACGTATTTTAATCATAAAGTTGGGCGCACTGGGCGATTTGGTTTTGTGTTTCCAAGCCTTTGCCGCCATCCGCGCCTACCATCCGGATGCCGAGATTGCGCTTTTAACCGGCCCGGCCTTTGCGGCGTTCGGCCTTCAAATGCCGTGGATCGACGTTGTTATCAGGGACCCCCGTCCGCGCTGGTATCAACTGACGCGGTGGATCAAGCTTATCCGTGACCTTCGCCGTTTTGCGCCGACGCGCGTGTATGATTTTCAAGGCAAGCCGCGTCAGAAGATTTTGTATTATGCGCTTGGCAAACCGGATTGGTCCGGCGCGGTCAAAGGCTGTCGCTTCCCGCGTTTTTGGCCTCCGGTGAAGGGCATGCATTATACGGAGTTTCTTGCCGCGCAAATGGCCGCCGTCTTTGCCCATGAACCGGATGAGTCCCGCAAAAACGCTGTTTCTTCGGTTGCAGAGGCTAAGACGGATGTGTCATGGCTGGACGGTCCGTTGGACGCCTTTTCCTTGCCTGAGAAATATGCCGTTCTGATCCCAAGCTGTTCGCCCCAGCATCCGCATAAAAAATGGCCTGCGGCTTTATTTGCCGCCTTGGCGAAACGCTTGGCGCAAAAAGGCATATCTTCGGTCGCTATCGGCACCAAAGGCGATAAGGAGTCCATCGACGACATCCGCACTTTTGCCCCGGAAGTCATCGACCTTTCGGGCCAAACCAGCTTGGGACAGGTCGCTGCGATAGCGCGTCAAGCGGTCTGCGTCGTGGGCAACGATACCGGCCCGACACATCTGGCCGCAGCGGTCGGCGCCAAAACAGTCGCCTTGCTTTCCGATCATGTGGACCCGCTTTGGTCGTCGCCCAAGGGGCCTCGCGCGTCATGGATTGGCGGACGGCCCATGACGACGATCACGGTCGATGAAGTTGAGGCCGCAGCGCTCAGGGACGGGAAGGGCTGATTATAAAATGGCACGCTCCTTGCATGACTTATTAGGCAAGGAGGCTTCACTATGTCAGGCTCATCTATTTTATCGGCTTTAACCTCACCGCAAAACTCGATAACGAGTCTTGGCAGTAGGAAAATTACGTCCAGTTGGGAAAAAAAGACCGAGCAGAATACGGAAGAAACGGCCAAGCAAGCGCAGGCCGAAGCGGCCAAGACCGAGTTCCTAGACTATGCGAAAATGAATCCGGCAGAGCGCATCCGGGCCGCCTATCTTAAAGAACATAACCTGACCGAGGAAGAGCTGGCAGCCTTACCGGAGGAAAAGCGGGATCTGATTGAAGAAGAGATTAAGCAAACAATCAAAAAACAACTCGGCCTCAAGGAAGCCAACGGCGCCGGGCAGGTTATTGATATAACGGTTTAACACCCCAAATTAGGGGCGACACCCTTTTCAGAAAAAGGCTCTAACCCTCCGCCGAGTATTTCCTAAACCTCAGCCACACATCCCAAGCCTAACCACCCGCCCCTTGCGGGCGGGTCGAAAACGCTTGTCGTTTTCGGGGTGGGGTTACCTTTTCAACCGCCCTATAATATATTTGATATATTTCGTTGTGATGTGCTGTGACGCTTACAGCTCCCGATAGATAATCTGCATAATCGTATTGAAAAGTATGTATGACTTTTTGCGTGTGAAGATCTGATAAAACAGCTTCACGTTCAATCAGTTTCTTTTTATTTCTGTTCGATACCGGATAATATTTTACCGTATTTTCAACTTTACGAAAATGTATTACTCCGTGCAAAACCGGTCGGCGGCAAACGCCCGGCCTGCGCCCGTTCGCCGAGCCAAGCGCGAAGGTCGGTTTCCGTGCGTGTGCGGTCGCCCGACGCCCAAGACAGCCCCTCGGCCAGATTAAAGCTCTTGATGTCCGACAGCTCGCCGTCTTTGTATTTCTGAATGATGACGCCTTTACCGCGCGTCATTTCCGGCAGTTGCTCGGTCGGGAAGATCAGCAATTTCCTGTTGGTGCCGATCACGGCAATGTGATCGCCTTCGACCAGCGCAAAGTTCTTGGCCTTGACCTTGCCGCTGACATTCAGGATTTGCTTGCCGTTTTTAGTCTGCGCCAACACGTCTTCGGATTTGACGACAAAGCCGCGCCCATCCGAGCTTGCGATGATGTATTTGGCGTTGGCTTCGTATTTGATTAAACCGATGATCTCAGCATCTTGCGGAAGATCGACCATCAGGCGCACCGGCTCGCCAAAGCCGCGCCCGCTGGGCAGTTTATCGCCCGCCAAGGTGTAGAACCGTCCGTTCGATCCGACCAATAATATTTTATCCGTCGTCTCGGCTTCAAAGACAAAACCTTCCTCGTCGCCTTCCTTGTATTTAATGCTTTCGGAGGTAAGTCCGTGCCCCTTCATGGCCCGCACCCAGCCTTTTTCGGACAGGACGATGGTGATGTTTTCGCGTTCGATCGGCGCTTCAAAGGAGATGTCGGCGAGAGCAGGCGCATCGGCCAGTTCGGTCCGTCGAGCCCCGAGCTTGGTGTTCTTGCCGAACGTCTTTTTAAGCTCCTGTATCTCGCCGTCGATATGCTCCCAGCGCAGGCCCTCATCCTTCAACAGATTTTTAAGCTCAGCCCGTTTGCCGGACAGCTCTTTTTGTTCGCGCTTGATTTCCATTTCCTCGAGCTTGCGCAAAGATCGCAGCCGCATGTTCAAAATAGCCTCGGCCTGCGTTTCCGTCAGATCAAAGGTTTGGATCAGAACAGGCTTGGGCTCGTCCTCGGTGCGGATGATGCGGATCACCTCGTCAAGGTTCAGATATGCGATCATGTACCCGGCCAAAATGTCCAACCGTTCTTCGATTTTGGCGAGGCGGAATCGTGAGCGCCGGATCAGAACGTCGTGCCGATGATCGAGATAGGAGCGCAGAGCGCCGCGCAAATCCATGACCTGCGGCACGCCGTCTTTGTCGAGCAGATTTAGGTTCAGCGGAATTTTGACTTCCAGATCGCTAACGCGGAACAGGCTTTCCATCAGGATAGAAGGCTCGACATTCCGGCTTTTGGGCACGAGGATCAGGCGAATATCGTCGGCAGACTCATCGCGGATGTCGTCCAAAAGCGGCAGTTTCCGGTTGGTCAAAAGCTCGGCGATTTTTTCGATCAGGCGGGATTTTTGCACCTGATAGGGAATTTCGGTCACGACGATTTGCCATGTGCCCTGTTTCAGCTCTTCCTTTTCCCACTTGGCGCGAAGGCGGAAAGAGCCCCGGCCTGTTTTATAGGCTTGAACAATGGAGTCTTTCGGCTCGATCAACAAACCGCCGGTCGGAAAATCCGGCCCCTGAATCATATCGACCAGCTTTTCGATTCCGGCATTCGGCGTTTTGATCAGATAGCGCATGGCATCGCACAGTTCGCTGACATTGTGCGGAGGAATAGAGGTCGCCATCCCCACGGCAATGCCCGCTGCGCCATTGGCCAAAAGATTGGGAAAAGCCGCCGGAAGGACAACAGGCTCTTGCCCCGACCCATCATAGGTTTGGCGAAAATCAACGGCGTCTTCGTCGATCCCGTCCATCATCAGGCGGGCAACTTCGGTCAATCGCGCTTCCGTGTATCGCATGGCCGCGGCATTGTCGCCGTCGATATTGCCGAAATTGCCTTGGCCTTCGATCATCGGATAGCGTTGGTTGAAATCCTGCGCCAAGCGAACCAAGGCGTCATAAACCGAAGAATCGCCGTGCGGGTGATATTTGCCGATGACGTCGCCGACGACGCGGGCGGATTTTTTGGGCGGCAAATTGGGCGCAAGCTTCAACTCCGTCATGGCAAAAAGCAGGCGGCGATGCACGGGCTTCATGCCGTCGCGCGCATCGGGAAGCGAGCGCGACATAATCGTGGACAGGGCATAGGACAAATAGCGTTGCCCCAAAGCGTCAGCCAGCTTTGTCTCGACGATCGGCTGAAGGGGCGTGTTGTCGTTGTTTTTGGTGGTCGTGCGTGCCATGCGTGTCATTGCCTTTAAAAAACTTGTCTGCGTTTTTATCCCTTTGAAACGATTTTAGAGAGGACCTGTCATTCCGGAGACTTTTTCTCTTCGGCCTCAAGAGGCGGAAAGAAAAAGGAGTCCGGAGTCTGGTTTCTTTTTTAACCAAATCGGATTTTGGTAAGCGGAAAAACTCCCAATCGTTCAAGGGCGCAATGTAAGCCGCTTGGGCGATTCAAGCAACCCTTGCGGTTGTATTTAAACGATTTTGGTAATATTCCACCAATCGTTGCCGGGCATAGGGCAGGTCGCCGTCCATGGGGATCAGGCGGCGATTTTGGGGGTGAGCAAAGACGTTTTGGCTTAAAAAATGCCCTGTCAGATCAAGGCCTTTGAGAATGTCGTTTTCATCCCAGTTGGCCGCGCCGCATAAAAAGGCGGGCATGGGCAACAGCCTGTCTTTGTAAGGGACAGCGGCCTCAGCGGTAACCGCGCGGCCCGTGCGCGGGCTGATATAGGCGAGCCCTTCACACGCACCGGTCAGGGCGCAGTGCGACAAATCAAGCCCATAGCCCAACGCCTTGAGGACCCCGATTTCCCACGAAATATAGGCTGGGCCCCAAAGCGTCCGATCCTCCAGCGAGAAAAGAGCCAAAAGCGCGTCATAAAGGGCGGGCATGGGCTGGCGTTCGGGCAAACTGGCCTCGGTCACGGTCGTCGCACTGGCGATAAGCGCAAGGATTTCCGGATCGCACAGCCACGGCGCAGCCGTAGGGGCCAGAACTTCCAAGGAAAAAGTGCCTAAATGGTCGATCAATCGCGCGCGCCAGCGGGCCTTGACCTGATTGCCGACCATCAGTGTGGCCTGATGCCGCCCGCTTTGTCCACCGCAGACGAGCCCGGCATGCCGCCCATGCTCCGCCGTGAGCAGCGTCACAATCACGGACGTTTCCCCATGCGGTTGCGCGGACAAAATGATGCCTTCGTCGATCCATTCCATGAGGGGTTATTTTAAACTGATTCTATTGCGAAAGCGTGAAGAAAATGACGCTCAGGATTCTTTACGAACAACGCGGCTTTTGGGAAAGGTCAGGGTAATAGTCGTCCCTCTACCGACAACGCTTTTGATATTGAGATTGCCCCCATGCAGCTCGACCAGCGCGCGGGTCAACGGCAGTCCAAGGCCGGTCCCCTGATTTTTACGCGAAAGGGCACTTTCAATCTGGCCGAAAGGCGCCATAGCGATGGGAATTTCCTCGGCAGACATGCCGATCCCGGTATCCTCAACCGTGATGGATAATTCGCCAGTTTCCGTCAATCCAGCGGTCAAAGAGACGCTTCCGCTTTCCGGCGTAAATTTGATGGCATTGGTCAGAAGGTTGGTCAGAATTTGTTTAAAGGCACGTTCTTCCGCCCGGAACGCAGGTAAATCCCGCGAAACGGACATGGCCATCTTGATTTTGCCTGCCTTGGCGCGCGCAGCGACGAGACGAGAAACCGACCGAACCGTTTCTTCTACGGACATAACGCTTTCGGCAAGCGCACGTTTACCTGCCTCAATCTTGGACATATCCAGAATGTCGTTGATTAAGGATAAAAGCAATTCACCGCTGTCATGAATGTCGCCCGCATATTCGATATATTGATCCTGTCCGACCGGGCCGAACATTTGGTCGCGAATGATTTCGGAAAAACCGATAATGGCGTTAAGCGGAGTCCGCAGCTCATGGCTCATATTGGCTAGAAATTCGGACTTACTCCGGTTGGCAAAGTCGGCCTGTTCCTTGGTGCGTAATAGATCCAATTCGGCATTTCGTCGCTCGGTAATGTCCGACATCGTGCATTCGAAATGCATGATGTCCCCCATGGTGTCGCGCACGGCATGACCTGTCATGTTGACCCAAACCGTATCGCCACTTTCTTTTCGGATTTCAGCTTCTTGTCCTTGCTGGGCGTTTTCTTTGAGGCCTGCAAACCAGTCGCGGCGTGCGTGCGGATCGACAAAAAGTTTGCCATGCAGGTCCGGTTGAGCCAAAAGCAGGTCTTGAACGCTGTGATAGCCCATAATCAACGCCATGGTTTTGTTGGCGTTCATCCATTCACCCGTCGGAGCAATCTGACAGATACCAATTCCTGCATTTTCAAAAATCGCGCGGTATTTATGTTCGCTTTCGCGTAGCGCGTGAGCCATCATTTTTTCTTCATTAATGCGGCGGTTGAGTTCCAAATTGGCTTTACGCAAGGAGATAGCGAGGGAAGCCACCTCGGTTTCGCGGGATCGAACGATGTAGAGATAAAGCACAAGCGAAAAGGTAAGGACGGTGCCGACCAGAAGAAGAAGGAAAGGCGTCGCCGCGATCAAGCTGGAATGAATGCCATCATTTTTAGAAAAGATATGAACTTCTTTTTGGGTAAAAAGGAACTGTAGAAAAGTCGTCATTAACCCAAGGACGATCACAACCTTCAGCAAAGTCCGTGAAGGGCCTAGCGGCGGCTGTTTTTTGGCCTTAGAAGCCGTCGTAGGAGTCGTGGGCGGTTCGTTCATGCGAAAAACGGTAAAGCCGAGGCGATATCAAAGGGGAAGGCGCAGCTTGGACCCAAGCCACGAATAAAGATAGCAAGAGTGTAAGCGTATTTGTAGGTTTGTAAAGGGAAAAGGGGTTATTTTTTGGCGGAGATAACGCAGTTCCGTCCCTGTTCTTTGGCTTGGAAAAGAGCTTCATCCGCGCGGCAAAGTAATTCGTCGATGGTTGCGTCTTTGGGGGCCAGTTGCGAAACGCCTAAACTTGCCGTGCAATGAATGACGCCTTTGGTTGTCGGGATGGGCGTTTCAGCGATATGAGCCAACAACCGTTCCGCCACATCTTGCGCCGCATCCAGAGCGGTTTCCGGAAGGATAATGGCAAATTCCTCTCCGCCCAAGCGGCCCATCACATCCGATTCTCGAAGCGTTTCCAAACTGGCTTTAACGATCATTTCAAGCGCGGCATCCCCTGCCGCATGGCCATAGGTGTCGTTGACATGTTTAAAATGATCCAAATCCATCATAATGATGGATAAAGCGCGCGTAAAACGGCGGGCGCGACGGATTTCCTGTTCCGCCTGAATCATAAAAAAGCGGCGGTTGCTCAGACCAGTCAGCGAATCGGTGTTGGCTTGATGAAAAAGTTCAGCCTCCAGCTTCTTGCGTTCCGAAATATCGTTGACGGAGACAAGCATGGACGGCTCGCCCGCATAATCCACATTGATGGCAGCCAGTTCGGCA
>JBFWLD010000020.1:0-14785 GCA_050252315.1 Bdellovibrionales bacterium | reverse complement strand
GCCTTGTGAAGGCCGCGAAAAATGTAAAGCAACCCGACCAAAATGCTAATGATGGAAACAAGAAGCATCATCGGGCTATGAATATCATTCACCAGATTTTGGATCATGACATCAAGACCAGCAGCGCCGCTTCCTGTAGTTTTCAGCCCGTTGCACTCATCCGACAAGATGCCGTTGCTCGTGCCGGACAAACCTAGCGTCCGTTGAAGAACTCCGGCAAACCAGGGCAAAGAAAACAAACAAGCCGCGACCACAAGATGAGCAATCCCCGGCACAAGCCCACCAGACCCTGGATTATCAACATGCTTACGCAGCATAATTAGTCCACGGGCCGACAAAAGAGCCGCGCTGACATAAGCCACGGCACTAAGCAAAGTAGGAAAAGCTGAGGTCTGTGTGCGAGCATTACAAACAATGGAGCCAATCGTAAGCGGATCCGCCCAAACCAACTCAGGACAAAGAGCCGAAACCATCATCAGCCCCCAGATAAAAAGCTTTATCTGGATAGAATGATCTGCACTGAATGCTCTTGAATAACGCCGCCCAAGACGATCTAGCATACTTTATACCTCAGCAAAGTCTTCATGCCCGTATTAGGGGACTTTTTATTATCTCACACCCATTGTGAAGCAAACAATTAAAAACCTGTTTAATTTCGGTAAAAAGAAAGGCCTTTTGTCAAGATTCTCGGCCCCAAAAATTAACCATAGACCTGCGCCACCTCAAACGTTGGTTTTTGAATCCTATAGTCCTTTTCGGCATTCCCCAAGCCTATCCCCCCTACCAAGTATCTCCCAAACCCCAGCCATACTTCCCAAGCCCAACCACCCGCCCCTTGCGGCCCTCCTACGCTAAAGCTTCGGAGGGTCAGGCTCTTTTGTCTGCCGTAGCCTTGGCGTAGGTAGAGCGGCTCGAAAACGCTTGTCGTTTTCGGGGTGGGGTTACCTTTTCATCCCCCTATACAAAACACTTTATCTCTCAGGAACCCTATCGTTTTAACTCTCTTTCAAAATGTCATTTTTATTTCATTTGACGATAATTTTTAATCTGGGTACTGGCTGAAGTCTGCCCCGCGCACGAATGCGGGGCAGGTATGACAATAAAGATTGCCATAGAGTACGCAACTTCCTGCACCAATGTTTGAAGTGCGATGAGTACACCAAAAATCGCGACCCCCAATTTGCAACCATGGGCCATTCTTAGAATCTGTTCAGAATCTCGTTCCGGCTAGAGCCTTTTCTGCCGAGCAGATTCACGCGTTTAGGTCGTCGTCTAAGGACGCCAACCTAATCACGATCTGCTCTAAAGGATGTCGCTTACCTCAGCGTTCCTTGTGAACCAACGACCTCCCAAACAGAACCGTTTGGACGGATCTCTTTAATTTTCCCAAGGCCCGGAAGCGTTTCCCCGATCCGAATTCGTCTCAGCTCGGAAGAATCAGGAGACGGAGCCACCCAAGCATCGCGTGGCGTTGCAGCCCGCAAAACCCATTCGATCTTTTTGGCGCTTTTCTTTTTACTCTTCTTCTTGACCGCAGAGGTTTTCTTGGAGGTCGTAGCCTCAGAAACACGGGTCTTCTTCGCTGGCTTGGCCGCAACGGCTGTCGGTTTATCGCTCAGTTGCTTTAATTGATCGTGAAGCGAGTCAACTTCAACGGTCAAATTTTCATTCTTGCGTTCAGCTTCGTCCAAAGACTTTTGCAAAGAATCAATCTTGGCCGTGAGTTGCTTAATTTTTTCGTCCGCTTCCGTCATTTTTACTGCATCGACAGCGGCAGCCGGTTTTTCCGCACCTTTGGAGGCTTTCGGCAAAGGAATATCTTCAACCTTTGCAATTTGAGGCATTTCTTCCAACGGCGGTGGCGCTAAAAGATCCGTCGCAGGAGGTGCCTCTTGGGGCGAATCTGCGGCAGGGGCCTGCGCTGGCGCACCGACAGGCGGCGCAGAATCAGTCTGAGCCGTCGTGGTCAGGACGTCCGAACGAATGTCCGCCGTCGGCTTATCCGAGACTAACGGTTGTCCGCCTATATCCGGCAGGGCGCGCTTTTCGCCATTTTCGGAGGAACGCACGTCCGAATAAATCTTGCTCAGATCGGTCTTTCCAGTTGTCTGGCTGATAAGGCCTTCCACATCAGACATCGGCTTGACCGGCTGCTGAGGATTTTTAATCTCATGAACATCCAAAACAGCGGACACAGGAAGCAACGGACTCGATGTCGGCGCATCGGAATTGACCCCGAATTGAAGATAGGCCAACCCGCCGATAAAAATAACGCCAACACCAATCGCCGCCCAAAGGATACCTTTGCTACGATTGGCTTTCGGCTGTGCAGAATCCTCTTGATCTTCGTAAGCCTCAGCGGATAACGCCTCTTCGACAATTTCCTCCTGAAGCTCTTCGGAGAATTCGCCGGGATCGTGGAAATCGTCTTCAGGAGGCAGTTCATCCTGCCACGCTTCGGCTTCCGGAAGCTCTTCACTTACCGTCAAAGCTTCTTCCTCTTGCTCCGCGGATTGCGTATCGCCGCTTTTCTTTTCATCCGTCATAACACCGTCTCCCAAAGCCTTGCAGTACGATACGGGAAAGCCCTTTTCTTCACAGGCTCACCCCGTTGTTTGGTTAATTCTAAGCGACAAACTAAATCAATTTTCTACCAGTTTGAAGCTTTTTTATAGCGAAAACACCCCGTCAAAGGAAATCCGGAGAAAGACAGAAAAAGACCTTACCTAACCCCTTTAGGAATCATGAGGCCTATTTCGTCCTGTTAGAATAAGTAGGCGCAGTCGTCCCGGTTGGCTGTTCAGAAGAGAGCCTCATGAGATTCTGAAGCATTTCAGATTGAGATTCATTCAAGCCCAAGGATTCATAGGCGTTATTTTTTTTCTTATATGGCCCCTGATTTGCGGCCTGCGCTGAGTTCCCTTGCGTGTTCGTTGCCGCCGTACTTGTGCCTTGGCCGCTCTTCATGACAGGGGAAAGGAAGAATAACCCCATGGGTGTCCCGACCGCCACGCGAACCAAGGGTTGAATCTTGTTAGCCTCGTCGCGGAAAAAATCGGACAAGGTATTCCCAACCTCACCCAAACCGTCATAAAGAGCTTCTTCGGCCCCTTTCGATGCGGTATCTTGCAAAACAGCTCCATCAGCGACCGTCGTCGTCGTATCGGTTTCGGACAAAGCATCGCCGAAAGCGGAAAGGAAGGAAGCCGCAGCAGGCAAAACAACGCGAGAGAAGTAACGATGATCGACCTCCGTGGCCATGCCGCCCAATGTCGTATCAGGGTCCAAGGCCAAGGCATTGATCGTGTATTCCTTCCCCTTCAAGCTGACAAGATTGAAGGTTATGACAAGGTAATCATTCTGAACGTCGAAACGGCCAATAGCACGCCCCCCCGCCAACGGACCGGAAAGAATTTGAGCTAAAATCGGCCCCGGCACATCGGAATTGGCCTCCATCAAAAGCTGCGCGTAATTGACGGTCCCGGAATGGACCAAAACCGTATCCACCTCCTGTTGGGCAGCCGCCGCATCCACCGAAGCCGACTGAGACGTCATCATCCCGTTCATAGCAAACGAAGAAGCCTGAGATGAATTGTTCGCCGCCTTGTCATCCTCAGCCTTGGCATAACCACTCACGACCTTCATTCCGTGGGGCGCCCAGCTATCCATCAATTGCTGCATCTGATGCTGCATGGCCTGAGCCAACGCATTATCTTGGCCCGACGTCTTTTGCGTTTGCGTCGATTGAGCCACTTTCTGCTGCATCATCTGAATTTTCTGATTGTTTTGTTGCTGTTCGTTCCGCAGTTCACGCTTCAAACGTTCTGTTTCTTCCCGAAACTCCTGCAACGGGTCCTTCTTGTTCTTATTCAAAAGCTCGGTAACGTCATTCCCTGCCGGAGTCGGCAAAGCGCTCCCCCCCTGACGCAACGCATCGGTCACGCGCTCATTGTTAGCTTGTTTGTTCTGCTCGATAAAGAAAGGCGTAGCCGTGCCGCCCGGAGCTTCCTTTAAAGCAGGCGCACGAGCAATCGTCGAAGTTGGTTTTTGGGGCGGATCCGTAAACACGCCCATCGCCAACGCCAACGCCAACCCGACAACGCCCATGATAATAACAAGCTTGAAAACCGGCTTGTTCTTCAAGGTCTGAAAGAAAGATTCTTTGGTTTCACGATGAGAGGACTCGCCGCCTTCAGACTGAAAGTCTTCACTAGCGTCGAATTGGTCCTGATCAAACTCGTCCATATTAGTTGTCATGAGTATCTTCCCGCAAGAGACGCGCCCGTATCATAGCGCCATTATCCGACATCAACAAAACCGGCGCATCGCCGATCTCGTAAACCGTCATCCCATCAGCCGAGGAAACGCTCGCATTCCACGCAGGCGACAACAAAGAAAGAGGAGTACGCACATAAACGCGCTCGCCGACCTGCCAAGCCTTAGTCCGAGCATCAAGGCCACCGACTTTCAGACGTTTAGCCTGCGAAGGAGGCGCATTTTCTAAAAGCATCGACATAAGCTCATCACCGGCGACAGGGCCTTGGTGACGATATTTAATCAAAGGCGTACGCGCCATAGGCCCCAAGGCCGGAACGCGTGCGTCATAGCGCATATGAAAAGAAGAGCCCCCGGAAGCCAAACGGAAAATCAAAGGCGTAGATAACCCCTTGACTAAAATAGACAGATTACCGGTGCCAACACGCGTCAAAGGCACAACGCGAACGACGTGGGATCCGGCCTGTGTCGGCGTTACTTCAAAATTACCGCCGACGCCCACATCCAAAATCGGCCAAGGCTCGCCGGTCTGATCAATGATGTCGATCGTGGTAACATACCCGGCAGCTAAATTGATCTGCGGAGGTTCCTTGCCGGGGTCGAGCGAAAGGTTAGCCACCTTCACCTCTCCTTTCGGCGCCCCGCCGGAAGGTGCCTGTGAGGCTTCTTGCGTCGTCTCCAACCTTTTCATAAAGGAGCGAATTTGCTCCGAAGACAAAGGCATCAAGCCATCCGAAGCCTGCTTATAGGATTCCCGATTAAATTCTTCTTCTTGTTTAGCCTGCTCGCGCGCCGCACGTTCAGCCGCCTCAAGCGCCTGTTGCTCCAAACGAAGCTGTTCGTCATCCAACGCCGGAATATCCGACGTTTCAGACTCATCCGGTAAATCTATGCCGGAAGAAGAATTGGTCGCGTTCTCCGACGATGAATCTTTATTGTTTTTGGAAACAACAGCATCAACAGCCGCCGCCAAAGAGGGAGGTTCAGAAGCCCACGCGCTTGGCCCGATGACCAAAGACATCCCATTACAGATAATAGCCGCGCCCAAAAGAAGCGGTTTTATCCCTATCAAGTTAATTCTTATCAACAAACGACATCCCCGAATCAGTTGCAACGTTCGGACTTCTAACCATCTTTTCCACCAATTGGCGTTAACATATGGTTTAAATTAAATATTCTATTTCACACTGACTCCTTTTGGTCAAGCGGCTGAAACCATTTACGCTTCTGTTAACCAAGAGTTTTCCACAATTTTTTAGAGCAGATCGTGATTAGGTTGCGTCCTTAGACGACAACCTAATCACGATCTGCTCGGCAGCAATGCGTTATAGTCGTTTGAATTAAGAATTCCCCATAGGCGAAAAGTGTCTTTTAACAAGGTGAGGCGCGTAAGCGTACACTTAGTACGTGCGCAGCCGATCCGATGTTAAAAGGCAGTTTGCAGCCATGGGCAATTCTTAAGGCGAATGACTAGAGAGCCTTTTCCGGCTATATCTAGCCCCCGTTGGGGACAGCGGGCCCGCTTAAAGCATCTCCCATTGCTTAATCCCGATTCCGCGCACATTTTTGACGGCAGGCACGCGCGCGACCATTAACCGCACAATCTTCGTATCTCCCATACGAACATTGTTATTGGTCGTATAGGTCATAATAATGGGCATTTCGACCGTCCACACATAATCCAAATCCGCATCCAGCCCCTTAGAAACAATAACCGGAGCATCCGCTGGCGCTGTCGTTAAAACAAGCTGACGCATTTTAAAATCCTCGCGCATATTCTGTTTAACGAGGCTTTGAACAAAACTTATCCACCCATCATCTGTAAAACGGTATTTCTGAGAAAGAATCATGCGGTCAAAATCACCAAAGCCAAAGGTCAAAATTTCCGTAATACTCGACTCGACCCAAGAAAGCACCGCACTATCCGTTAAATTCGGTTCATAAAGGGGAACCAAGGGTATTTCCTTGCGCGTTGTGTCGGATAAAATCGCGCGATATCTTTTTATAGGATGCAGATAAGGTTCAACGGCAATAACAACAATAATCAAAAAAATAACAACATAGCACTGACGCACCAACAGATTGAGGATGCGCCGATGCTTAACCAGATACCCGGATTCATCGTCGCGAACATCGTCAGCGGAATTTTTTTCATATAAAAAATGGCCGAAGGCAACAAACTCTATCGCCTTAAACAAAGCGCTCTCTTTTTTAGAAGCCGCCGTCGGTGCAGGTTGCGCCGTCTCGTCAGCGGCAGGCTGAGGCGCGTCTTGCTGCGGTTTTATTTCCTTCGCCTTATTTTTAACCGGAGTCTTCATGTTTACCTCGGCACGGCGATCCACTGCTCAATGCTGATGCCCTCAGGATTTTGCAGCGTCGAAACACGCACGATCTGGAGAACCAACGTTGCAGACATATCAGATGGAGCGCCCGCGCCGTCAAATTTAATAAGCACAGGGAACTGAAGATACCAAGTATAAACGCCGTCCTTTTCGAACGCGTTTTTAACCTCAGGCGCAGCGCCGATCTGCATCGACACGGTCAAACGACGCGCCTCGACAGCTTCAAGAATACGCGCCTCCTTCATGGCCTTGGTAAAGCTTTCCCAACCGGATGGCGTAAAGTTCGTCGAAGTATCCTGTAACCGCTGACGGAAATCATTATAGCCGAAACGCATCACATCCTGAGCCTTACGGGCGGCCCAAGCGACAACCTCGCCGCGTGAACGATAGGGTTCATTCAAGGGAACGATATTAATAACGCGTCCGTCCGACGTCGTCGCAAAATAAACATATTGCGTATCGACCGACAGAGCCATAGTGACCAAGGAGGCAACCAGCAAAACAATAATCACGCCCTGCAAAATACTGATCCGGAGCAAAAGGCGATACCCATCGCGGTAAAAAGCATTACGGGTCAGAACAGTAGATATGGCATCGCTAAGCGACATAGGGCACCCTCGTAAAAGAACGTCGTCGAAGAACTCGACGCGTAGGAATCAAAATGAAGCCATCCAAGCCCTAAGGCAAGCCCGGACTTTATGTCAACACTTTGAAGGTGAAATCCGGCGTACTACTTCCCGTTGCATAGTCGGCAGACCCCTTACAGGCAGGACAAATACGGTTATGCCGTCCTTGCGACTGGAACTTTTTCAAGCACATCAAACAAACCCGCATCTTAACCTCTGGGGGTTCATACGATTCATGATCTTCGTCTATTTCCGTCGGAACAGCAACCCGCACCCGTGTTCCGGCAGCCGCTAAAACTTTACGCTTCGTCTCGCTACGCTTGTAGCCTCGCTTACGTCCGGGAGCCGCCCGGCGCGGCAAGCCGATGCGCGCGGCGCGTGTCATAACGGCAGCCACAGAACGCCCTAAGATCGTCGCGATTTCTTCCGGTGATTTATTTTCATTCCACAATTGCCGCAACACATCATCCTGCTCTTGCCAGGACGGCCCAACACCGGAAAGCCCGGCATCCTGTAACGGCTGCTGCGAAACGCGTTCTTCCTGATCCAATGAAGGTTCCCTAGGTGCGTCTGATGTCATTGCAGGTCATAACTCCCTTACATCCACAAGTCCGGACTAACGCCTGAACGAGGCGAGCCATAGCACATCTTGTGAAAGTAATTAACGAAAATTATGCAAAAAGCATCAATTTTTTGTTAAAATTTCGCCCTTTTCAGGGCCGTCACAGCCCCTCCCCAGAAAGAAATAACGCCTAACCCTTTGATATAACTAAAGACCAAGGAGAAAAGAGCTATTCCCCCTTTTATACCTCTGCCACCTCAAACGTTAGTTTTAGAGTCCCATCCTTTTCATCCCCCCAACCGTCATACCGGCGCAAGCCAGATTGAAATCTTATCTTCAATCAAGGTGGTATAGTCATTTGAAAGAAGAATGACTATAAAACCTTGCCCTACCTTAGTAAGCCTAACGCTTGCCGAGTATTTCCCAAACCTGAGCCCACGTCCCAAGCCCAACCACCCGCCCCTTGCGGGCGGGTCGAAAACGCTTGTCGTTTTCGGGGTGGGGTTACCTTCTCATCCCCTATACAAACCACTTCACCTCTCAATTCCGGAGAAATTTTCTCTTCGCGTTAGAGCAGATCGTGATTAAGTTGGTGTCCTTAGACGACAAACTAAGCGCGTGAATCTGCTCGGCAGCAAATAGGTAGAGCCTTTTCCGGCATTAGAAAGGGCGTCAACCTTTTCGGTAAAGGCTCTAGCCTCTAAGATCAACCAGTATCAGGCCCCGCACGCCATTTCCAGCCGAGCCAACACTTCTTCGCGCCCCAACAAAGCCGCCGCCGTAAAGATGGGCGGAGAAACGGCGCGTCCGGTCAAAGCCGCCCGAAGCGGCTGTGCCACGGCGCCCAGCTTTACCTCATGCTCTTGGGCATAAGTTCGAAAAATCTCTTCTAAAGCCTCATGGGAAAATTCGGGTAACAGCTTGATCTGATCCGCCAGCGCCGTCAAATGAGCCTTAGCCTCAGGCGACAACACTTTTAAAGCCTTAGCATCCGGCTCCATGCGCTCAAAATAAAACTGAGCGGCCTCGGCAATTTCATCCAATTTTTGCACGCGAGGCTTAATGTCGGGCAACGCCGCCAGTAAAACGGCGCGTTGAGCCTCATCCAACTCCCGCCCAACTTTCTTCGCCACAAAAGGAACGGCAAGGGCACAAAGCTCTTGATCGTCCATTTGGGCAATGTAATGAGCATTCAAATGATTGAGCTTGGCAAAATCGAACCGCGCAGGCGAACGCCCTACCCCGTCAAAATCGAACCATTCAATGGCCTGCTTCGTAGGGATGATCTCGTCATCGCCATGCGACCAGCACAAACGCAAAAGGTAATTACGAATAGCCTCAGGCAAATAGCCCATATCGCGATAATCGGACACGGCCTGCGCGCCATGACGCTTGGAAAGCTTCGCCCCGTCCGGCCCATGGATTAAAGGCAAATGCGCGAAAGTCGGTAACTCCCAGCCCATCGCCTTGTAAATCTGAATCTGCCGAAACGTATTGGTGAAATGATCGTCGCCCCGAATAACATGCGTGATGCCCATATCATGATCGTCCACGACAACAGCCAGCATATAGGTCGGCGTCCCATCGGCCCGCAACAGAACCATATCGTCCATCTGCGTATTCTGAACGGTCACGCTCCCCATCACCAAATCGTTGACGATCGTTTCCCCGTCTTGCGGCGCCTTTAAGCGAATAACCGGTTTCACACCCACAGGAGCGTCGCTTGCGGGACGGTCGCGCCAGCGCCCGTCATAGCGCATGGGCACGCCCTTAGCCTTTTGCTCGGCGCGCATTTCCTGAAGTTCTTCGGGCGAGGCATAACAATAATAGGCCTTACCCTCGGCAATCATCTGCCGGGCCACAGCGCCATGGCGCTCCCGCATATCGAATTGAGAATAATAATTCTTGCCGTGATTCTGCGCGGGATCGTCATTATCCCAATCAAAACCCAGCCAACGCATACCATCCAAGATGACCTGCACGGATTCCGGCGTTGAGCGTTCACGATCCGTATCTTCAACGCGCATTAAAAAGCGACCGCCATGATGGCGCGCGAAAAGCCAATTGAACAAAGCGGTACGCGCCCCTCCGATATGAAGGTACCCGGTAGGCGACGGCGCAAAACGAACAACAACAGACATGACAAAACCACAACAAAAATGTTTAGTTAGGAACGGAACGTTGCACCCTATCTCGTTTGAGCCGATTTGTGAACCCAGTCTCTTTCCTTTATCGCTGTTTTTTAGAAGACCAAGACCGTCGGTTCCTGTGGATTCCCGTTCTGATGGCCTGCGGGATCGCCTTATATTTTGCGCTCTGGCATGAACCGGCCCCTGTTTTTCTGGCGCTTACCCCGGCTTTTGTCGCGCTTTGGCTCTTGCTCCGGCGATGGCCGGAAGTCCTGCCCTTGGCCGCCGCCCTTCTTGCCGTTGCCATAGGGTTCTCGGTCGCGCAACTGGAAACCCTGCGTCTTTCACACCCCATGCTGCCCGGCCCGCTACCGCCTACCTCCGTCACCGGAACCTTGATGCGCGCCGAGCCTCTGCCCACAGGCGCGCGCCTGACCCTGCGCCACCTCTATCTGAAAAACATGCCGCGCAAAGAGCGTCCCTACAGCCTGCGGATTAAAGTCAAAA
This sequence comes from Bdellovibrionales bacterium, assembly GCA_050252315.1. Taxonomy (GTDB): domain Bacteria; phylum Pseudomonadota; class Alphaproteobacteria; order UBA9219; family UBA9219; genus UBA8914. The sequence continues at coordinate 4,344 of JBFWLD010000020.1, read as the reverse complement.
CGCCCTACGAAACCCTTCCCGAACCCGGCAGTCGTGTCAATCTTTGGGGCCCGCTATGGCCGCCCAACGATCCGGTTTTTCCGGGAGGCTACAATTTTCGCCGCCACGCTTTTTTCAAAGAACTGGGCGGCACAGGCATTTCCTATGTTCCACCGCGCACCTATGAAACCAGCTATCCCCCCCGTTTCTTTTGGGACGGCGCAGCCATTCTGTTCGAAAAAGCGCGCCGCTTTTTGATCCTTGCGGTTTACGCCAAACTGGACGGCACGGAAAAAGCCATGACCGCTGCCCTCCTTTCCGGCAGTCAGGCCGGGATCGACAAAAACGTCATGACGGCCATGCGCGCCTCAGGCTTGTCTCATCTTTTATCCATCTCCGGCGTCCACGTCAGCATGATGGCGTTGTTGGTTTATGTCCCGGTACGCTTTGTTCTGGCGCTGTTTCCGTGGATAGCCTTACGCCTGCCGATCAAGAAAATCGCGGCAGCCAGCGGCCTGCTCGCCACCACCCTTTATACCCTGCTCGTCGGAGCCGACGCCCCTACTGTACGCTCCGCCCTGATGACCGGGATCGTCTTTTTTGCCATTCTAACGGACCGCCGAGCCCTTTCGCTGCGCCTTCTGGCCTTAGCCGCCTGCCTCATCATGCTAATCGCGCCCAGTACCGCCATGGGCCCCAGTTTTCAAATGTCGTTCGCCGCCGTACTGGCCATGATTGCCGCCTATGAAAAACGCGCCGACACCCTTTTGCGGATGGAGAGCCCCGTCACAATTCCCTCCGGCTGGCTAAACCGTGCGTGGAGAACGCTATACGATATTATCCTAACCTCGCTAATCGCGACCGCCGCGACCACGCCCTTCACGCTTTACCATTTCCAAAATTTCAGCTTCTACGGCGTCATCGCCAACATTATCGGGATTCCGTTGACAACCTTGTGGATCATGCCCTGCCTGCTATTAACCTACCTTACGCTTCCGTTAGGAGCCGCCGACCTTTTCATCGAAGCCGCAGGCTGGGGCGTAGCCCGGCTCATCGACCTTGCCCAAACCGTCGCAAGCTGGCCCTACGCGCAAATTCCTTTCCCCTCCATGCCGGTCTGGGCCTTTGGCCTAATCACAGGGGGCGGCCTGTGGCTATGTTTATGGCGGCAGCGATGGCGGTATGCGGGCCTGATCGGCATCTTGCTCGGGTCTATCTATCCCTTTCTTGCTCAGACGCCCGACCTTTATTTGTCGGACGACAAGCCCGTCTGGGCCGTAAGACTACATGACGGGCGCATGGCGGTTGGCGGCAAACAAAAAGAAGATTTCACGATCAGCCAATGGCGGCAAAACAGCCTAAATCCCGACATGCTCTATCTGGGCAAACGTCCGCCTGAAACCGTATCGGAAGACCTGCATTGCACGGAAAGGCATTGTCTGTTCACCCCCAACGCCCCAGCGCCAAAAGTCTTCTTACCCTTGCCGAAAATCGAAGAAGCCGCCTATCACGAAGTCTGCGGACGCAACGATACGCTGATCATCGCCTTCCGTCCTTTACCGGGATGCAACACAGGGCTGCCGGTTATCGACTCGACCGATCTGGAAAAACGCGGAGCGCATACGATCACCTTTCGCGAAGGCAAGCCCCTCATCCGAACCGCACGCACCGGCAAGGAACAAAGGCCATGGACCCCCTCACGTCGTCAAGAAAGCCCGGCTCGTTCCATCAAGGATAAGACACGTTAGCTTTCCCGTTGCGAATGCGCCGGTATCAATTCCGATGCGGTTACGCTTGACCTCCGGATCGGGACGAATGGTATGGCCATGCACGACAATCCGGCCAAAAGAATCCTCGCACAGCAAAAAATCGCCGCGAATATGCATTTGATCGACGGGTTTCTGTTGATCAAGCGGCACGGAAGGCCGCACACCGGCATGCACAAAATAGTAATGGCCATAAGCCGCCGCATAGATGGTCTTACGCAAAAAATCGACATGCGTTTGCGGAACCTTGGCCTGCACGGTCTTAAGCAGCGTCTCGATTTTCCCCTTCCCGGCCACGCCGCTGAGCGACGTAATCCCATAGCTAGCCAAAGCCGCCGCGCCGCCAAGACTGAGCCATGACGGCGCTACATCAACCTGCCCACGCAAAAATCGTAAGAACATATCATCATGGTTGCCACGCAGAAAAACGGATTTTATATCCGGAATCTTCCATTGGCTCAGACAATCCAAAACGCCTTTGGAATCCATCCCGCGATCCACATAATCGCCGAGAAAAATCACAACCTTTTTCTTATCCGGATGCCGTGCCGCATTTTGTTCAATCGACGCCAACAACCGGACCAAATGATCCAATCGTCCGTGGATGTCTCCGACGGCATAAAGTCGATAGCCGGTTGGTGTTGAAGGTCTGGTTCCCATCAGGCGATCTTATCACAGGAGAGCCGTCACGCAATTCAAGCCGCTAAAAGCCCATAAGCATACCACCGAGGCATCCCCTCTTTAACAACGGAAACAATAAGTTGCTGAACAACTTCATCCGTAGGTTCAGGGGCCCCCATAATCTGCGTAGCCAAAGACGGATTTTTTTGCAGCAACCGCTTAAGCTCCGGCAGCAAAATACCGGCACAATAAGTAAGGCCGACACGATTAACCGCCTGAAGGACCAACGCCTCGCGAGCGCTAAGGGTTACAGTGCTACCGATAATCGAGGACGAAAGGCAAATGAACGGATCGTTAATCGGCATCTTGTCCAAATAGGCGTTAAAGCTATTAGACCAAGAAGGCTTCATAAGATCTTCGGTCTTCTTCCCTTCATAGCGCCCACGCATGGGGTGAGCGACACCGCAGGCAACCAATACATTGATTGAAGCAACAACATCGTCCGGGTTCATCCCGACACCCGAAGGATGAGCCAGAAAATCCCCGACACTGACAGGCATCAAACTCATTAAATCAATCAATCGAACAAAAAGCGGCGTCGAAAGATTGATCACACCGGCCTGCGTCGGCACAGCCGTAGGCACGCGTTCCCGTTCGGTTGTGACGCCAAAAGTAAACCCGCCGAAAAGGGTTGGGTTGTCGAAAGTCTGCTCGACCGGACGCTTAACCCAAACGTCATTGCGGACAAGCCGTTGCAACGCAAAATCCTTGATCGGTTCATACAAAAGATGGCCGCGACACTTATCAATCGGACCATGCGCCGCTGCCGGAGCGGCAAGTTCAATATAGTTCGCGCTATAATCCGCATCACCGGCAAAAGAAAACTCACGCGGCAAAAGCCCTTCCATCGTCTCGAACGTACCTGAGCAGACCTGATCCGGATCGCCGCCCCGACAGGCCTCAAAAAAGGAAGCGGGCTCCCCTGCCTGAACAGCTTTTTCAAGCGCGGCGCGCGCGATCGGATGATCCACAAAATAGCTCGTCCCAAGCGCTTTAATATCCTGCAAAAACTCCAACCCCTGTTCCTTGGAAAGGTTCGGCTCATATTCATTAATCAGGAATTGCAGGATCTCATCCGGATTCTCATACGCCCTGTAACGATAGCAGAAAAAGCCGCCAGGCTTCAGCCCCTTCTGAGCCGCCTCAAACAAAGCCTCTCGCTCGGGTTGGGGCAGGACCCGATCGGAATAATCCGCGCATAAATAATCCATCTTGTCGGCAATCGCCGAAAGCGCCTGAACGAAAGAAACGTTTGAAACCGAACGATCCGACGCCACATTCCGCGCATGAATTAAAAGCTGATCATTCGTGATGACGCCGTAAAAACGCCCTTGAGGATTGCTGGCGGCAAGACAAACAAACACTTCGGGATCAAAAGCGCCCGCCAGCACATAAACAAAAGGGTTATCCTGCGACCTTGGAGCAAGACCACGCAACGCGCCGATATAATCGAAACGAACAGGGCTAAGATCAAAGGAAAGCGACGGCATATAAGACATGGGCAAAAACTCCGGTAAAGAATGGTCTGGTTCTTACATATAATCCAGTATAGACAGATTTATCATATTTGATACAGCGGAATAAGAGGCTTGAAGCTGCGCCTGCAACGTCGTGATTTTAACGGCCACTTCGTTAACATCAACGGCCTCGATATTGTCAATACGGGTCTGCAAAGAATCAATCTTGGACGTAATCATGTCTTGGGTATTTTCAAGACTGGTATTGGCATTCGTGACGCGCGTATGGCTCGAGCGAATATTCGAAAGCCCATCGGAAATCAACCCCATCGCCGTTTCCATATAGGTGCTGTAGTTGGTTTCGTCGTTCGTCGCAGCATAGGCGAAACGCAACCCCATAATGAGCTGTTGAAAACCTTCTTCGTTGCTGTTTACGCCATAGCTTAACGTCTTGGTCGTAT
>JBFWLD010000019.1:0-15013 GCA_050252315.1 Bdellovibrionales bacterium | reverse complement strand
GGTCATGATCGTGGTCCCGGTCACCCTCCTTCTGACGCTGTTTGCCGCATGGATCATGGGCTATACCATCACTCGCGTCAGCCTGTTCGCCCTGATCTTTTCCATCGGCATTCTGGTCGATGACGCGATCGTGATTGTCGAGAATATCGTAAGGCGATGGCGGCTGGATAAAGGCGCGGATATTTACGAGACGGCCATTGACGCGGTATCTGAAGTCGGCAACCCGACTATTGTCGCCACGCTGACCATCATGGCTGCGCTTTTGCCGATGATGTTCGTGAGCGGTTTGATGGGGCCTTATATGAGCCCTATTCCCGCCAATGCTTCTATGGCTATGCTATTTTCCTTCTTTGTCGCGGAAATCATTACGCCATGGCTGCTGATGAAGCTGTCCGGCAAGGCTTTTATTGAAGGCTCTGTAGGGGAAGGCGAACATCACAGCGATGCGCTGGGACGGTTTTTCGAACGCGTCGCTCGACCAATCGTCAGCAACAAAAAAAAGGCTAAGCATTTTGTGCTTTATGTCGCGGCGGCGACTTTTGCCGCCTGTATGGCTTTTCCGTTAAAGCTCGTGACCGTCAAGCTTTTGCCTTTCGACAACAAGCCGGAGCTGCAAGTTACCGTCGATCTGCCCAAAGGCGCGACCTTGGAGGATACGGACCGGACGCTGGCCCTGATCGCCGAGCGGATTAAAGATCTTCCCGAATTAGTTTCCGTTCAATCTTACGCAGGCACGGCTTCGCCTTTTAATTTTAACGGGCTGGTGCGGCACAGCTATTTGCGCAGCCTGCCCGAACAGGGGGATTTGCAGGTTAATCTGCTGCCCAAAAACGAACGGTCGCGCGACAGCCATGAAATCGCGCTGGATGTTCGCGAGAAAATCAAAGGCCTTTCCTTGCCCGACGGGGCGGCTGTCAAAGTCGTGGAGGTTCCCCCAGGACCGCCGGTCATGGCCACGCTGTTGGCGGAAATTTACGGGCCCGACGCCCAAACGCGCCGGGAAGTTGCACGCAAAGTGGAAGAGGCCTTCCGGCAAACCGATTTTATCACCGACATTGACAACAGTTTTCGCACGCAAGGCGAACGGCTGCGCTTTTCCATCAATCAGGAAAATCTAGAATTTTACGGCGTGGACGAGCAGGCGGTTTACGACACGATCGCCTCTTTGGTCGGCGGGCTGCAGGTCGGTTATTCTCAGCGCGGCGGCGGCACCAAGCCGATTGAAATTCGGCTGCAACTGCCCAAGGACGAGGCATGGCTCGGCGAACATATTCTGTCCACCCCCATTCCCGCCGGAGGCACCAAACGGCGCGGCATGAATGTCGAGCTGGGCGACGTTATTACCATCACGCGCGAGCCGACCTCCTTTCCCCTTTACCGGCGCGACGGGCATTATGCTGAAATGGTCACCGCCGAATTGGCTGGACGATACGAAGCGCCGCTTTACGGCATGCTCGCCGTCGAAGACGCGCTGGACCGCATGGATTGGTCGGGGGATTTACAGAAACCGGCTATCCGCTATCACGGTCAACCTTTGGACGAGAACAAACCGAGCTTGCTGTGGGACGGCGAATGGGAAGTCACCTATGTCACCTTCCGCGATATGGGGGCGGCTTTTGCGGTCGCGATCATCGGCATCTATCTGCTGGTCGTCGGGTTGTTTAAATCCTTCCTCGTTCCGCTTGTTATCATGATCCCCGTGCCGCTGACCTTGATCGGCATCGTGATCGGCCATCTTTTGTTCGGAGCCCCTTTTACCGCGACCTCCATGATCGGCTTTATCGCGCTTGCCGGGATTATCGTGCGCAATTCTATCCTGTTGGTCGATTTTATCCGCCATCTGCGGGCAGGCGGATTACCGCTTGAAGAAGCCTTGATCGAGGCAGGCAAAATCCGCATCCGTCCCATTTTGCTGACGGCCTTGGCCGCCATGATCGGCGCGGTCTTTATCCTTGCCGATCCGATTTTTCAGGGGCTCGCCATTTCGCTGGTCTTTGGGCTGGCAAGCTCGACCGCGCTGACCATGCTGGTCATCCCCGCCCTTTATGTCTGGGCGCGCGGCAAAGATAAACCGGAGGAACCTTCATGATTTTTTCCCGCGATACCACCTTAGTCGTTTTTGCAATGCGCCAAGAGGCCAAGGATTGTTTTGACGATTTGCACATGCTTTTTTGCGGCGTAGGCAAAGTCAATGCCGCCCATCATTTGACCAAGGCTCTGGCACAGTGGGAAAGCGAGCATGGGAACAAACCCGCGCTTGTTTTGAACCTTGGCAGCGCTGGGTCGCCGCATTTCAAAAAAGGCGAGGTAATTAACTGCACGCGCTTTGTTCAACGGGATTTCGATATTTCCGCCCTTGGCTGCGAACCTTATGCCAATCCGTTTGACGGCGGCATTCCGGCTATCTTGGAAACAGGGGTGCGCATGGAAGGGATTGCCGAAGGCGCATGCGGCACCGGCGATCATTTCGAGACAAGCGCGAAGCAAGGACCATGGAATGTCGTGGATATGGAAGGGTATGCGCTGGCCAAGGTTTGTCTTTTTGAGAAAATACCGTTCGGGTGTCTGAAATATATTTCGGATGGCGCGGACGGTCAGGCTGCGGGCACATGGGAAGAAAGCCTTGACGTGACCGCGCATCGTCTGCGCGAAGCCGTGGAGGCGTTTTTCACGCGCGCTTGATTTCGATCATACGTTCGACGCTGAACATACGCTCCTGCCCGCGCAATTGGCACATGGCGCGTACGCCGAGAAATTTTGTGCCTTTATAAATTTCCTCGCCCAACGACAAAGGCCGGATGGTCCGCGTCGTTTTTTCGTTATTTCCCTTTAAATAAACGATTTCCAGCAACCGCTCGTCGCGAATGGCGTCGCGGATCATGTCCACGCGCCCGTCTTTAGGCAAAGTTTCTTCTACCTGATGGTGCAGGACCCCGCCAAGAAACGCGAAAATGCGATCATCCGTGCGGATATGTCGCCTTCCTACCGGCGTTTTTAAAATGATCCCTTCAAACGACGTACACCGGCTGAGCGCCACATACATTTGCCCTGCCACAAACGTGCCGCGTCCTAAATCTATCAAGACATGATCGAAGGTTTTGCCCTGACTTTTATGGATCGTGACGGCCCAGGCCAAACGAAAGGGAAATTGCGTAAAGGTGCCGACCGGCTCGGATACGATTTCCGCCCCCTCCACAACGAAACGATACACTTCCCATGTGTAGGGATAGACATCGACCGTTCCCTCTTCATCGTTCAAGTGGACTTCCAGATAATCCTGCCCCTCTTCATCCGTGCGCAGGGCTTCGATCACGCCGATGCTGCCGTTGACCCAGCGCTTGGCGCTGTCATTATTCAGCATCATGATTTGCGCCCCGATTTTAAAGCTTAGCTCCGGCGCGGTCGGGAAATATTCTTTGGAAAACTGCCCGCCGACTTCCGCCTGCGACGATAAAAGCTTGCCGGAAAGTGCGGCCAGATGCTCTTCGTTGATTTCATCAGCGCGGCGGTTGGTTGTGGTCAGGTTAATGAAAAACGCGTCCTTCGGCGGCTTGCCGGAAGGAAAAAAGCGCTCGTTCAATTTTTGAATATCCGCTGTTTCTAACGCGGCGTTTCGAATCTTATTTAGCAGGTCCAAAAAGCCTTGGTCTTTTTGCCGGTACACTTTTTCAAGCTGGATCGCTTGGAGCGGAACCTCTTCCATCACTTTGGCGCTAAAGAAAAAGGGCGTTTTGTAATAATCGGAAAAAAGCTCTTTTTCCTGTGAGGTGACGACCGGAGGCAATTGATAAAGGTCGCCGATAAAAATCATCTGGACCCCGCCGAACGGTTGCGCTGGGTCCGGTCCGTACAGACGGAGGAATGCGTCAATACAATCCAGCATATCTGCGCGAACCATTGAGATTTCATCAATCACGATGGTTTTGAGTTTTCGGTACAGCTTGGCATTGCGCGGCTTCGTCTTTTTCGTACGGATGGATTGCGGCGTCACATCGACGTAGAAATTAAAGAAACTATGGATCGTTTGGCCTTTAACATTGAGCGCGGCCACGCCTGTCGGTGCAAGAATAACGGGTTCCTTTTTCGTGGTGCGGACAAAATGCGAAAGAAGAGTCGATTTGCCGGTCCCCGCCTTGCCCGTTACAAAAAGACATGGCACGTCGCTTTCCATTTTATCCAGCGCGGCTTGAAAATCGGGCGTTATTTCCAAGACAACAGACTGGGCTTCTTGAGTGCGGCGAAGATGACGCGCTTCTTTTTGCTCGGCCTGCTCTTGCTGTTTGGCATGGCGTTTTTGCGCGGCGGCGGTGGGGACAAAATCAGGTGGCGGCGTGACCTTGATATACTCGTCCGTCAGCAAGCCGATCAATTTTAGGTGCGAGGCAATCGCGCCGTCCGTTCGGTTATGCGCCTTGGCGATCTTGCGCACCGACGCACCGCTTGTAAAGGCGTCGTAAAGATCGCGCTCTTCTTGCACGCTCCACGCCTGTCCTGTTCTTTCCTGTTTGGCCATGGCGGGCATTTAACGCTATCCTTTTTCTCTTGAAAAGGATGTTTTCGGCAAGGCGTCTCTTTAAATTCAAAAAAAGGCTTTTCAAGCGCTGTGGTGCGGCTTATACTCATAATTTAGAATCGTTCTAAATTAGTTCATGAGGGAGGAAAATCTATGCTCGGTGTTGGTCAAAAATTTCCGGCTTTTAACCTTAAGGCCACGGTTTCTACGGATATCAATAACGCTTTTGCCGATGTGTCTAACGCATCTTATCAAGGTAAATGGCTGGTGGTCTTCTTCTGGCCCAAGGATTTCACCTTTGTCTGCCCGACTGAAATTTCAGCCTTTGGGGAAAAGAACGGAGACTTTGCCGAGCGCAAGGCCCAGCTTTTGGGGGGCAGCATCGATTCCGAATACGTCCACTTGGCTTGGAGGCAAAAAGATAAATCTCTCAGCAACTTACCCTTCCCCATGCTTTCCGACATCAAGCGCGAACTGACCGGCGAACTCGGGATCCTCGACCCCGAAGCCGGGGTTGCCCAACGCGCGACCTATATCGTCGATCCCGACGGCATCATCCGCTTTGCCAGCGTGACCGACCTGAATGTGGGCCGCAACGTCGATGAGGTCTTACGCGTTTTGGACGCGCTACAAAATGGCGGATTATGTCCTTGCAACTGGCAAAGAGGCGAAGAAACGATTAAAGTAGCCTGATAAACAAGCAGGGCAATCGCATATGGAAAAACGCTGTTAAAATGGGTGTCATTTTGGAGCGTCTAGTTACGGTTCTACCCATATGCGATTGTTCTGGATAAACGAGGGGGTCGAAAGGCCCCCTCCTTTCACGTTACTTTGGAGGCAGAATGTCTGGTCATAAGTTGGGTTCGCTTTTTACGTTCAACCTTGTCAGGCCTTTGTGGATACCCGCCTTTTCTCTTCTTCTCGTACTGCTGCCTTTGCCTTTCGGGACGAATCGCCCATGGTCTTCCGACCTTTTTGCCGTTTTGTGCGGCGCGCTCTTAGCCGCCATGTTGTGGACCGAACGTCAACAAGATCTATTTACCGGCAATTTACCCGTCAAACGCATTTGGACAAGCACGATTCTTATTTCCATCGTTATCGTCTGGTCTTTTCTTCAAATTGTGCCGTGGACACCGACAAGCTGGCACCATCCCATTTGGCAGGAGGCTTCGGCTCTTTTAGGTAAGGTTGGCGGCTCCATCTCCATTGATCCCGGCGTATTTCCGGAAACGCTCGTTCGCTTTGTTTCGTATATCGTCTGTTTTATCCTCGCCCTTGCTATTGGCCGCGACACGCATCACGCCAGACATCTTGTCAAGGCGTTGGCCTTTGCTGGTTTTGGGTATGCTCTTTACGGCATCCTAGCGCAATCCGCCGGGAGCGACACGATTCTGTGGTACAAAAAATGGGCCTATCAAGGCTTTTTGACCTCTACTTTCGTGAATAAAAACTCCTACGCTCTTTATGCCGGGTTAGGATTTCTTTGCTGTTGCGCCTTCCTGTTTCATCACTTCAAGAACTTTTCCCATCTGGATCGCGTGCTCGCCCATCAATCCAAAGTGGCGGCCATTTTGGCTTCGCTTCGCTTACGCGACTATTTCTATCTGCTTTTCCCCGTGCTCTTCCTTGCGGCGTTGGCTATGACCGGATCACGCGCGGGCATTGCCAGCACACTTATAGGCGCCATAGCCTTTCTGGCCGCCTTTGCCATCAATAAAAAATGGCAGATGCATCAATGGGTATCCTTTATCATCATTGCAGCCATCCTTTTCCTGAGCTTTGTCGGTATGGGCGGAGATGCGCTTTTGCTTCGCGTGGACAGTCAGGCCATCAATGACGATACCGCCATGCGGATGGCCGCCTATGACCTTTCCGTACAGGCTATTCAGGACAACCCATGGCTAGGGTTTGGATTGGGAACTTTTAATACGGCTTTCAAACTCTATCGCGACGAGTCGCTGCCTATCTGGTTCCATCACGCCCATAATGACTATCTTGAAATGATCATGGACCTTGGACTTCCCGTTGCCTTATGTCTTTTTGCAGCCATCGCCTTGATGGTTAGCTGCGCGGTTACAGGCATCCTGCATCGACGGCGCGACGGCATCTATCCCGCCCTTGCCATCGGCGCAAGCGTCATGGTCGGCATTCATTCCTGTGTCGATTTCAGCCTGCATATCCCGGCCATCGCCGCGACTTATGCTGCCATCCTCGGCCGTGGTGTCGCGCAAAGCTGCTCGTCTAAAGTGACGGCGGAGATCAGCTCTAAATGGAAAGAAACAGGCTCTTCGGCACACAAGACGGCGGCCATAAAAGCAAAAGGAAAGTCGTCTCGAAGCACCCCGAAAAAAGACAAGGGGAAAACGGCTTAAAACTCTTTCAGCTTTTGACGGAAGGAGGCTAACCCTTTCGGATCGCCGCGTAGCGCATTTTCAACTTCGGAAATGAAAGCGCCTTCCTTGGCCAATTTGGTCAAACGGTCGGGGTCCTCGTTCCACGCATCGCGGATCAAGGGCGGTACATAAAATTTCGCGAACTCGTCCGTCAAAAAGGAGCCCAACCCCATCGCCATTTGGAGCCGTGGGTAGATCAGGCGCGGCTCGTACGGTGCGGAGGCCATGGATTCACGCCAGGCCAAGGCTACAGATAAGGATGGCCCTTGCATCCGGTAATAGATAAAAGCCAGACGATACCAGCCATAGGGGTCCGCAGGAGAAACCGCTAGCGCTTTGCGTTCCCAAAAATCAGCTTCCAACAGATTGTTTTTTACCTCTTCACCGGAGCTTCTTTGTGCTCGCTCCAAGGCGACAAGAGACAGGACGTTATAAGAATCATTTTCAGGGAACCAGCGCGACGTTACAAATCGGGAGTGATAAAGCGAGTCTAAGGCCTCTTCACTGACCTTCTGCCCTTGCAAAAGATGGAGTCTCTCTTCATCCCCAGGCAGGTGAATGAGCCGGGCCATAAGCGACGGCGTAGCGAACACCAGCAAAAGAACGACGATCCAAACTTTCCACCAGAGCGGGAATAAAAGATTTTTAGTCTGCGTAATAGTCATGATACCGATGATTATAATAGCCATCGCCGTAGCTGGCCATCTCATTCAGATTGACCTGATTGAGCACGGCACCTGCAACGCGGCAGTCAAAACTTTTCAACTGTTTAAGCGCCTGAACCACCATATCGCGCGACGTGGCCGCCCATTTAACAAGGAACAGGCTTGTCTGTACGACACGCGCGACCATCGCCGCGTCGGAAACGGCTAAGATCGGCGGCGTGTCGATAATCACCAAATCATATTCCGCGGACACTTCATTGATAATTCTTTTCATCTGCTTCGAACCCAAAAGATCCTGCGCATTCGGCGCACGCCCAAAAGCCGGAATAACATCCAATTTTGAAACCAACGGATCATGGCGCAAAACTTCTTTAAGCGTCGAGCTTCCGGTCAAAAGCGCGGATAAATCTTTGCCGTTTGCTGCAATCTCCAAAAGACGGGCGATACGGGGACGCCGTAAATCTGCGTCAATTAACAGAATCTTATTCCCGCCAGCCGCCAAGGAACGCGCCATGGAAAGACAGAACGTGGTTTTGCCCTCCCCCGGCCCTGAGCTGGTGACCATCACCGTCTTAGGCGGATGATCGACATTCGAAAAATGAATGGCTGTACGAACGGTACGCAGAGATTCGCTGTATGCTGACAAAGGTTTATCCACAACATAATCTTCCGGCGGGCGGTCTGAGATAGTACGCAAACTCGGCACCTGCCCGATAACCGGAAGACCTGTCCCCTCTTCCAATTGAGGCGCCGTCCGATAGCCGCGGTCGAAATACTCGATCAAATAGGCCAAAACGATCCCAAGCGCGCCGCCCAAAACCGCCCCGGCAATCAGGAAAAGCCATTTTTTCGGAAAATAGGGAACGGCGGGCACGTCGGCACGCGCGATAATACGCGTGTCCGGAAGTTGCATTTCCTGTTGTTCGGAGGTTTGTTTGAAACGGTTTAAAAAATTCTCGTAAAGGGCCCTGTTCGCATCGGCTTCACGCTGCAACTGTCGCAATTGGACCGTATCTTTCAACTCGTTTCCGGCTTTGGCTTCCAGTCGGGACAAATCGCTTTGCAACTGATTTTCTTTGGCGCGCGCAATCTGGACCTCGCCAGCCAAGGATTTGAGAATTTTTTGCACTTCTTCGCCGATCTTGCGTTGAATATCGCGCAATTCGGCACGCACATTGATCATATTCGGGTGACGTTCACCGTAACGCGTGCTGAGTTCCGCTTCTTTGCGGCGGACTTCGGCCTCTTGCTCGCGCAAACGCTGGATCAACGGCGAGGATAACACATCCGTCGCGCCGTCAATGCTGCCGCCCATACGAACCATCGACTGCGCGCTACGCAACCGCGCTTCGGCCTGCGACGTGGCGGCCCGCGCCGTGATTAACTGGGTGGTGATTTCCTGAACCTGCCGCGTTGCGACCGTGCTGCCGTCAATTTCCAGAAGTTTGGCTTTTTGCCGAAAATCTTCAACAGCTCTTTCCGTGGTTTCCACCTCTTGACGCAAGGTATTCAACCGCTCGCTCAGCCATTTGTTGGCGCGCGCGGTTACTTCGTATTTTGCTTCCAACTGATCCACCAAATATTCATCAGCGACCGTGTTGGCGATCTGCGCAGCCTTTTCCGGGTCGCTTGAATCAAAGGAGAGATACAGGCTTAAAGATCGCCCGTCATTCGTCACCGTCAGTTTCTTTTGAATAGCTTTGGCCGTTGCCGTTTGTTCACGTTCGGTTTGAGCTTTAGTATCGACTGGCTCGTCTTTTTTAAACCAATTGACCGGGTTCAACCATTTTTTCCATGCGCGTGCTTGGCGATTAAATTCCGGGTCGTGGTCCAGCCCTAGTTTCTGAATCACCCGATCAATAACGGCGCGTGACGTGATGATGTCGATTTCGCTCCGCAAGGCGGAGCTGTCCGTCGGCATGGCGGCAAGACCGTTCCCCATATCCAACAGCTTGGCCTGACGCTGATCGAGAAGCAAAATAACCTCACCCCGATATTGTGGGGTAAGCACCAACGAGACAATCAGGCCCAAAGCGGCGCAAAGAGCCACGGTACGCGCGACGATTTGGATACGTCGGCGCAGGATACGCGTTGGCTCCCGCAAATCCATGCTTTTAAACCCGCCGGAAAAGGCTTGGGAAGAAAGCGCAAAAGATGGCTCACGCTCCGTTGCCTGTGTACCTTGTGCGGCCTTGGTAGCCTGTGTGGCGGACGCCGCAAAGACATCCTTGTTTTTCTCTTTTTTCGCAGACATCGGGGAACTCCTTAACAATCCCTACGATTAACCTATAACTCATAAAAATATCATAAACGGAACCGTGTCTTTACTGTGACAGGCCCCAAAACTACTCGATTTAAAAATACCTTTCAGGCACGCGGATCACATCCCCGGGCATAACCTGTGTATCTTCCGATACTTTAACATCTTTTTTCTCTGGATCGTTGGCACGCGTAATCGTGGCATCGTCCTTATCCGCCCGGTAGGTATAGCCCCCCGCCAACGCAACGGCATTAACGACCGTCATCCCATTGACATAAGGATAGCTTCCCGGTTTGGAGACTTCCCCTAAAATGAAAAAGGGTCTGTAATTTATGACCTGAGCGCTAACGCGCGGGTCTTTAAGATAGCCTTCGGATAATTTGCTGCGTACGGCTTGCTCGAAATCATGGATCGTACGCCGTGCGGCTTGGACCGAACCGATCAAGGGCAAGGAAACCACACCCGTGCTGCTGACCTCATATTCGCCGGAAAGGTCGGCCTCGCCATAGATGGTCAGTTTGACCCGGTCCCCTGTTCCCAAAACATAATCGCCGGGAGAGGCAACAGAGGAAGGGGCCGCAGCTTGAGGAGCGGTTCCTTGAAGAATCACCGGGGCCGAATTAGCCTCCGCCGATTGTGCGGGGTAGTAGCTTCTCGGCACAGCAGCCGAAGCCAAAGAAGGAAGGCTCAACAAAGCGGCTAAAAAGACAAACCAACAAAGTCTTTTTACACCCTCCATGCCAACCTTCCTCTCTTTAAACCCAACGATCCTTAAAGACGAACGCCCAGGCGCAATGTGACCATATTCCGTGTGTACTCAGCCGTATCTTCGGTCGAGTAGCGGCGTTCCCAGCTATACAGCATATCGGTGTACAAATTGCGGTTGATCAAGTAACGACCACCCGCGACCGCCGTGACGGCATCATCCTCACGATCCGCCAAACCGTTAAAGTCGGAATGGGAGAACGCGCCGCTGCCTTCCAGCAGGATATTACGACGCAGCTCATGGGTCAGCGTGGCGGAGCCGCCTGTCTGATAGTAGCTATCAAACGCCGTCATGGATGTTTCTTCGATCGTACGATCGGCTTCGAGGACAAGAGACGTCAACCCGGTTACGTTCCATTCGACACGACCGCCGATTTTCGGCGAGCTGATGGTATTCTTAACCGAGAAATCGTCGTAATACTGAACCATCCATCCGGCGAACACATCCACCGATGTGATCCCGCCGAGATCGGCTTCAAGACCGGCAACCGCTTCAAACCCATCGGAATCATGCGTTGAATTGCTGTCATAGGAACGAACATTGTAGGCACCGCGGACATAGGGCTTAATGTTCGGCGAAATTTCGTAGGCGACCTTGCCGCCCATCAGATGTTCGCTGCGATCACGAATGCTTTGATCAATCATGCCCGTTTCGGACGGCGTATCATCGTAATCGAAACGCTTGAAATCGTAATCGGCGCTCAGCTTGACCTTGCCGACGCCGCGATACGCGCCGACACCCGCCTTAGCCACGCCAAAAGTCGTGGGTTCCGAACCGTCAACAGCGTCCGGCGACGTGCGGGTTTCAGCCAAACGCTGATAGCCGCCGCGCGCGGACAACCATGTTTGGTTGGTAATGTCGTAACGACCGTTCGCATCGAAAACGGCGTTGTTGTAATTTTCTTCGGCATGCTGGCTGTAATGGTTCACATCGCCGAAAGCCGTAAGGGCAAGAGCGTGACGCCCCCAGTTTGAGAACAAATTCACGATCGGGCGAATGGTGCCGATGACATCGTCGCGCTCATTCGAAGAGGTAGCGTAGATGTTCGAATCGTAGGTCGGCCCCAATTCCAAGGTCGGATAAAGCTCGAAGCTGCCGATTTCAATCGGCGCAGCGTCGTAATCGGGACGCGGATGCTCAAGAACGGATTCAGCCCGTTCCGGACGATCGTTGCGAAGTTCCACCGGATTACCGAGGTTGATCGAACTGTCCGGTTGCGGACGTCCGCCAAACAAGCCTTCGGGACCATAAGCGTGAGCCGGAACCGTACCCAACGCAACCACGGCAGCCAAAAGAACGCTGCCACTCCATTTCATGTTCATTCGCATCTGTATCCTCTGTAACAGGTTTCTCTAAGATCAAAACTTAATCGGCACTGGGCTTTTCTGGTTCAGAAGGGTGGGTCGGCGGAAACACCGGATCGGTCGGCGGCAGGCCCGGCTTCACGGTGACCGCAGGCAATCCCGGTCCCCGCATCCCTGGGGTCTGGGCGAGCAGAGCTTCTTCATCCAAATTTTGCATCTGCAAAAAGGCTTGCTCGCATTCATTCGGACGACCAGCGGAAACAACCACCGGGGCCTTAGCAAAACTTTCCGTCGCCGACATCACCGCCGTGAAAAGCGGGGTGCCCGCTTGTTCCGGGGTTAAATTATCCGCGATACGGCGCAGATCCGCACAAACAGCCGGAACGCTCGGCGGCGAAATCTGATTGGCGTAAGAGCCAGCAAGCAACATCATCTTGTTCGAAAAATCGGGATCGGTTACCATTCTCGTTTGCGTATGCTTCAACAACGCCTTGATAACGGTATCCACGCTTTTGGGCTCGCTACGCAATAAATTTTGAACTTCCGTCAAATTCTTGTTCTCAAGAGAAGAAATAACCTTCCCCATCGTGGCATCAGCCGCGTGAGCCTGAACGTTGAAAAAGAAAACAGCGGCGAGACATCCCATTTGTAGGGACCGGCGAAAAGACGAGGTCATAATCATTATCTCCTAATCAGGACATTACCTCATTAGTTATAAACAGGAAATAACCGTCAAGCGAGTCTTTTCTTCTTTATTTACCTGCACGTTTCTTAACAAAAAAGCCCGGTGCAAATCACACCGGGCTTTTTTTGTTGGTAAGTTAACAAATGGGGTTAATTAGCCGAGGCCACCGCCATCGCACTGGCAGGACTCGCCGGGCAAGCCGCCATACGGTTAATCCACGAGGTACGGACAAACGGACCATGGCCATGTTCTTCAAGCCATTGGTTTTGAAGGGTATAGGCTTCAACCTCTTTGCCCTTGGAGCAAGCCCAAGTATCACGGGGTTTAAAGGTCTGCGCATAATGGACCAATTCATGGACCAAAAGGCTCACCTGCACGTCATCCTCCATATCAAAGCTACGATGGTCCAGAACAACCATCCCGCCCACATAAAGAGCCCGAGCGCGGCCCGAAATACGGCCCATATGGCTGACAACCTGTGCCAAACGGCTGTGGCTGGCGATAACGCGGGGAAGCGCCGGGACCCGAACGCCGGTCTGGACCTCAACCCACGCCATTAAAGGCGCCACAACAGAGGTCGGAACAACGTCACCATCTTCAAAATCGGCTTTTGCCTGCTGCGGGAAACCCAGCGTCAGAAGCGAAACTATTAATGTAAGTAATAACGTTTTCATCGAAATCACCGCTCTTATCAAGCTATGATTTCACTGTACCCGAAGAGCCCTAAATGGCGCTTAATTATTGATATAATTGGATATTTTACATTTTATCTTAAATTTTACGGATCGAGCTTTTCTGCCCTTTTGGGGCCAATTACTTTCAAGCCGCCTTTACTTTCATAAATTATTTTTCACGCAGGCCTAAAAACATACCAAAGCCGGTGCAAAAGGAGGAACAGACAGGCCACAATCGAGCTTATCCCCGCCCCCGGCAGCCCCAGCCATGGAACGAACAGAAGATTCCCCACTAAAGCCGGGATAAGAAAAAGAATGGAACTCAGCCACAGGGCCCGATCCTGATTGCGGGCGTAAAGCACATAATAAAGCGTATCCGCATTGGCACGAATCCAAATCCCCCCCAGCAACAGCCAAAGCGTTAAAGATTCACTGGCCAAACGGGGCTTGCCGAACAAAGGGGCTGCCCACGGAATCACAAAGCCGATGACAAGGGCCGCGGCTAATACAAAAAGGGCAACCTGCCAGCCTGTGCGCCAGGTTTCGGCCCAAAACGCCTTGTGATCGCCTTTACGGTAGTAATCAATCAGATGCGGATAGGAAAAAGCAAAAAAACCGCTTTGCACAAGCGACAACAGCGCAATGGCAAACGAGCTGTAAAAGGTGATGACGCCGACTTCCTCAAGATCAAGATAGTAAGAAACAACAAAACGATCTACGCTAAGCGCCAACATCGTGCCTAAGGTGCCCACCCACATCGGAAAACACACTTTGATCCCGTCCCAAACCCAACGCCAATTCACAGGGATCTGGGCGACCTCTTTCCACGGGAGCTTGCGCCACGCCCAACCGTTAAGGCATACGGCTAAAAACTCACCGAGGGCCCACAGCCAAAGCACCACATCCACCGTACGAAAGACGGGCCAAATCACGCCCAGAAGGACCGCGAAAAAGCACCAAGCTCCTGCCCGCACGAAAAAAAGCAATGTCGAAAAAAGCGGCGCGCCCATGGAGATAAAATTTCCGCCCATCGACCCGCTGAAGCTTTCAAGCGAAGAGAGGACAAAAACGAAAAGCAACATTTTCGTTTCAGCGACGCCAGTAATCAGGCAGATCAAAATAACAAAAGCAAAAAAAGCGTAACTGACACCAAGAAAGGCGATTTGATCGCGGAGCATGCAAATCGTAGCGCGCCCGCTTGCGCCGACAAGGTCCCGAGAAACGGCATAATCCAACCTTAGCCCCAGCGCACCAGCCATCACGGAAACCGTCGCAAGGACAAGGCCGTACACGCCTAAATCCTCCATCCCCAAATAACGCCCCATATAAAGCGTCAGCAACAACTTGGCTGCGAGCGAGGTCACACGCAACCCTACATTAAAAAGTTGTTTATACATTTGGTGTTTAATCATTCGCGCTGCCCTGTGACGTTGGCCCCACATCCCAAATTAATAGGCCAGTCTTGGAAGGGTATGATATAAACGTGTTATCACGCCTTTCATACCTTTAAATCCATTGATGCGTGTTAACTTTATTAGGACGACCCAGAAGCTATCGTGACTAAGACTATCGCCTTTCTTCTCTCCGACCTCCAAAACGGCGGAACGGAATGGTTTGCCATCAACCTCGCGCGGAATTTCAAAAAGCGCGGGTATGGGGTCGTTTTTCTTCTGGCCAATGAAAGCGGCGACCTGCTCCCACTTATCCGTGAAGAATTTCCAATCATCGGTCTGGGCGGCGACGGCTACAGCCA
>JBFWLD010000018.1:0-15161 GCA_050252315.1 Bdellovibrionales bacterium | reverse complement strand
GTATTGCCGTCGTGCTTTCCTATTTTGAAGAAATGTCCGGACGCGAAGTCGCTTTGGCGATGGATCTGACGGAAGGGGCTGTTGAATCTTTGCTTGTTCGCGCGCGGCGCGGACTGCGCGACAACATGAAGCGGTTGGGTTTTGTAAGGGGGGAAGACCTATGAAAGGGCTGATCCGGTTGTTAAGAATTTTGAAGGCGAACGATCCCGTCGATTTGGAAAATAAGCCGCGTTTTGAGGCGCTTCAGGATCGGATTATGGCAGCGGTTGCTGTGACGCCGCAGGTGGAGCCGGTTGCTGTCCCCATGCGGCCCTCTTTGGGCGCTAGGTTGAAACAGGCGAGTCTGATCGCTATGCCTCGGTTCGATTATGCTCTGGGGATTGCTTTGTTGGTTTTGGGGCTTTGGGTCGGGCAGTCTTTTTCTGTGACAGGGGACTCTCGCCAAGTAGTCGTTGCTCAGACACAGAACGAGCAGCAAATTTCTGTAATCGCTATGGCATCGCCGTGGCAAGGATGGATTGAGGAAGGAGAATAAAAAACGATGACCGAGGAGCGGAATAAACTGTGTTGCACAGGAGGTGCAACCGCAACCACAATCGTTTCAGTCGCACTGAATCTGTTTTTGGTTGGGGTACTTGTCGGCCCGATGATCGGGCCGCGGCCTCAGGGGTCTGGGATGCCGCCTATGTCTCCGGCTCAGTATCGGATGGATCAGCCGCAAGGCCGTCCTGAGCCTATGCCGCGCGAACCCGGCTTTATGCTTGGGCGCGTGATGCGGGATTTGGATAAGGCGGATGCGGATAAGCTTAAGGCTATTTTTGCACAAGAGCGCAAGGGCTTTAAGGATCGCCACGTTGAAATGGCGGCGACGATGAAGAAGCTGGCGGATTTATTGCGTCAGGAAAAGCCCGATGCGGCGGCTTTGCAAAAAGTCATGGTGGAAATCCGCGGCTTTGGCGAGGGCATGCATGAAGGCATGAATAAGGCCATGATTCGCGTGGCTGCCGAGCTGTCTTTGGAAGCTCGCAAGAAGATCGCTGATGCGATCGAGCAGGGGCCGGAAGGACGGCGCGACGGTATGGGGCATAGGGGGCTTAAGGGCGGTCGAGGCGATCGTTTCGAAGGACCTGACCATCGCGGCGGACCCCATGCCCGTCCATGTGGCGAGGGCCCGGATGATCGCATGGGGCCGCCGGATGAGGCTCCGCCTGCGCCGTAAGAATCCGGAGGGCTAAGATGTTCAAAACCCCGCTTTTCGGTTGGAACGGCGGGGTTTTGTTTTACTTTCAAGAAAACATAGTATAGTCAGGGGAAATAAAGAATAACCATTTTAGAAGGGGCTGGGTTATGAATATGGGGTTTTTGTGGAACTGGATGCCGTTTGGACAGGCCGAGAGGGAAATAGTTGAAGTACCTCAAGCTGAGGCCTCAAAATACTGGGGACTTTTGGCTTATCAATATCCGCAGGTATATGATGCCTTGAAGGTTGTTTATAAGGCAAATCCTCGGTTGGTTCGTTCTGTTCAAAGAACGCCTGAAAGGGCTCTTTTGTTTAAGTTATCCATGCCACCTTCCGATGGGAAGGATGCTCCCGTTTATGTTGCAATGCGCGGAAAGAAGCTTCAGGGGCATCCGCATAGCATTGTGGAGGTGACTTCTCCATCGAAAGCGGTCGAGTCTGTTTTAACGCAAGCGGAGTTTCGGGGGCACATTGAGTTCGGTCCGAACGGGCTGAATGTAAATGATCTAACCGGTATACGACCGGGGCATCGGGCTCGTGGTGTGTTGCCGAAGTGTAGCGTTTTTGAGATGCAGAAGCTGTGCGCTGGGTAAGTATTGTCGTTGCTTGCAGTTTTAGGATGCTGCGGTATAACGTTTCCTTATGACAAACGATGGATCGAACATTATTGCTGTGGACGGGTTGGCGGCGACCGGTAAGGGGACTCTGGCTCGGCGGTTGGCGGCGCATTTCGACTATGCCTATTTGGATACGGGCATGCTTTATCGGGCGGTCGGGATTGCCGTGCTGCGGGCTGGAGGCAATCCTGCGGATGCAGGCGCGGCGGCTCTAGCGGCGCGGGCGCTTAGCCCAGAAAGTTTGGTTAACTTAGCCAAAGATCCTGAGTTGCGGACCGAGATTGGCGGCGATGCGGCCTCCAAGGTCGCGGCGGTGCCGGAGGTGCGTCAGGCCTTGTTGAAATTCCAGCAGGATTTTGCCCATAACCCGCCTGAGGGGAAAAAGGGGGCGGTGCTGGATGGGCGGGATATAGGCACCGTGATTGCGCCGGACGCTAAGGTTAAGATTTATGTGGAGGCTTCCCCCGAAGTCCGTGCAACTAGAAGGTTTCTAGAATTGCAAGGCCGGGGAGAAAATGTTACTGAGGCGCAGGTTTTGGCGGATTTAAAAGCGCGGGATGCAAGGGATACGCAGCGTGCGACCGTTCCGGCTAAACCCGCCGACGATGCCGTGATCCTCGATACGTCCCATTTGGACGCGGACGAGGCTTTTGCTGCGGCTTTGGGGATTGTTGAAAAGGTATTTTTATAATTTATTTGTTTGAATTTAAAGGAATAAATCATGGTGGAACTTTGTATTATTGCGCGTTCGATTAAGCAACCGTCGCATGCTGGTTACTTTGTGAGGGCGGCTTTGGAAGTTGCCGAGGCGATTGGCGCAGGACAGATTGTCTCCACAGGGAATTTAGGGGGTAGCCCTGAAGAAGGAGGCCGTTATTCTGCCGTTATAGGTGTTCCCGATCAAAAGCAATTGAAGCGGTTGTGTAATATTTATCGGGAGGAATGGGGCAACGTCCGTATGGGGAAAACCATTATGTCGAAAGGCTCTACGCCTAGGTATCGGTTGTATATTCCAGCTTAATTGTGTATGGAGAGGGCACGTCGCTTTGTGGCGTTAAAGTCCGGCAGGGTGTCGGCAACGGATAAGATAGACTGACGAGGTGGGCCCGCTTTCAGCCCGTTGTCTGTGATCTGGTCCAGTGAGTGTAACAGCTTCCCGAAAGGGGGCCAAAACGAAAGCAGGCGGGAATAACCTAACACTGGTTTCTGCCAAAACGGTGATTACCGGCGCATAGTCGGCACCGCGATCCTGCGGGATCAGAAAGAGAAAATCTAACATGGCTAAATCAAATAAAAAGCGTTTGTTCAGGGAAGACCTGGTCGAACAAAGCAGCGCGTCTTCGGACAGCTTCGCCTCGATGCTCGAAGGGTCCTTCGGTAAGGCAGGCAGCATGGAAGGTACTGTTATCAAGGGTACCGTTATGCGCATCGAAAAGGACTGCGCGATCATTGACGTGGGTCTTAAGGCCGAAGGTCGTGTGCCTTTGAAGGAATTTGCGGCTCCGAATACGCCTGCCGAAGTCGCTATCGGCGACACCGTTGAAGTTTTCTTGGAACGTATGGAAGATCGTAACGGCGAGGCTTCGCTGTCGCGTGAAAAAGCCAAGCGCGAAGAGAGCTGGAGCGTTCTGGAGAAGCTCTACGAAAAGGCCGAGCGCGTTGTCGGTGTTATTTTCGGGCGCGTCAAAGGCGGCTTTACGGTCGATCTTTCCGGCGCTGTCGCTTTCTTGCCCGGCAGTCAGGTGGATATTCGCCCCGTGCGCGACATTACGCCGCTGATGGGGACGCCTCAACCGTTCCAGATTTTGAAAATGGATCGCGCTCGCGGCAATATCGTTGTTTCGCGTCGCGCTGTTTTGGAAGAGTCGCGCGCTGAAGCTCGCAGCGAACTGGTCGCTAACCTCAAGGAAGGTCAGGTCCTGCAAGGCGTTGTCAAGAACATCACCGATTACGGCGCTTTCGTCGATCTCGGCGGCGTGGACGGCTTGTTGCACGTTACCGACATTGCTTGGAAGCGCGTCAACCATCCGTCGGAAGTTCTGCAAATCGGGCAGCAGGTTACCGTTCAGGTTATCCGCTTTAATGCCGAGACGCAGCGCATCAGCCTTGGTATGAAGCAGCTTGAAGCCGATCCGTGGGAAGGCGTTGCCGCTCGTTATCCGGCTGGGATGAAGCTGAAAGGTCGCGTGACCAATATCACCGACTACGGCGCTTTTGTCGAGCTTGAACCCGGCATCGAAGGCTTGGTTCACGTTTCCGAAATGTCTTGGACCAAGAAGAATGTGCATCCGGGCAAGATCGTTGCCACCAGTCAGGAAGTCGAAGTTGCTGTGCTCGACGTTGATTTGGCCAAGCGCCGCATCAGCCTCGGCATCAAGCAATGCATCGACAATCCGTGGGAAGCTTTTGCCGCCAGCCACAAGGCTGGGGATACGCTTTCCGGCGAAATCCGCAACATCACCGAGTTCGGTTTGTTTGTCGGTCTTCCGGGCGACATCGACGGCATGGTTCATATGTCCGACATTTCGTGGGACAAGGCCGGTGAAGAAGCCATTCAGGATTACCAGAAGGGCCAGAATGTCGAAGTCAAGGTTCTGGACATCGACGTTGAAAAGGAACGTATCAGCCTTGGCATCAAGCAGTTGTCTAACGATCCGTTCGAAGGCGTTGTCGTCAACTTCAAGAAGGGCGACATCGTGACGTGCACCGTTGCCGCGATTACCGACGGTGGTATCGAAGTCACGTTGGGCGATGCGGCTGGTGGGTTCACCGGCTTTATCAAGCGTGCCGATTTGGCTCGCGATCGCGGCGATCAACGCGCCGACCGTTTTGCCGTTGGTGAAAAGGTCGATGCCAAGATTACCAACATCGATAAGGCTGGACACAAGGTCAACCTGTCAATCAAGGCTCGCGAAGTCGAAGAAGAAAAGCAGGCGATGGCCGAATATGGTTCGTCTGACTCGGGCGCTTCGCTTGGCGATATTCTCGGCGCTGCCATCAAGCGCGCTCAGAAGAAGGACGACAAGTAAGGCGGCGAACCGCCGCTGGTGTTTGTGTTGGCTTGGTCCCGCATTCTTCGCGCTTCCAGCCGACACTTTCCCAAACAAAAACCCCGCTGGTTTGCTCCGGCGGGGTTTTTGTTGGTAGGGTCGTGGTTAGTTTTTGGGTCCGAGAAACCGAAAGGCGGCAGCGATTTTTGGTGTCGATCGAAGGTCCCCGTTGGGCGCGCAAAATTGGCCTATATTGATGTGGGTTAGTGAGAGGAGGTTCTGATCGGAGGGTCGGTGGTGTAACCCCGTGGTTGTTTGTTGGCTTTCGGCGAACCCGGTTTTTTTATTAAAAAAGAGGGTTGTTCTTCGGATGTCTCCGGGGTTCATTACGGCGTAAGTGAGTTCCTTGCCCCCGCAATTAATGTTCAAAATATGATTGTTTCGATCGTCGGTTGGCCCTTTCACCCAGAAGCTGTTCTTTTGGGCCATGGGCGTTAGAGTGAAAGCCGTTGCTGCAAAGGTCGATGTGGCGAAAAGGCCTGCCGCAAGGCATGCGGCTATGGACGAGGCTGCTATTTTAAATTTTCTTTTCATTTAAACCCCATTCTTCTGAATGGACGTAGTATAACATAAAAATTCGGGTGAAAATATTAAGGGGGCTGTAGATCAGTTCTTGCGCAACTTATTGTTTTTCGGTAGTATCGTTGGTAAATAAGGGGTTAATGATGTCCTTTCTTTCTTTTTCTTCAGCTCGTTATGGGCGATGGCGTGGGCGCTGAGTTTTGACGGCCTCGGTTCGCGGGGCTTTTTGTGCGTTTGCCGTTCCCTATGAAGAAAGAGAAAATCATGTCTAAGCCGTTTTTTGAATCCGACAAGCCGTTTGCTTTGATCCGTCGTCAGGCCGAGCGCAAGGTGCTTTGCCTGCAAGGCGCGGTGCGCCCGCGCGACAAGCTGGCCGATATTCCGCGTCGTTCCGGGCGAGGGGCTGGGGCTGGCGGGGAAGCCTCGTTCGATACGTTAAGCATCCTGCCTTTCCGGCAGGTGGAAGAGCTGGGCTTTGTCGCCATTCATGAAGACGAAAAGATTTTATGCCTTGAGGTCGAGGCGCAGGAGTTTGTGCCGCTGGATCAGATGATCGCTTTTTTGCCGCAAGAAGAAATCGGTATGGAGGGGCAGGGTTCGTTCGCGCCGGATGACGCCGCGTTCGCTGCGATGACGCGGCGGATTATTGATGACGAGATCGGTAACGGCGAAGGCTGTAACTTTGTGGTGCCGCGTTTCTATCACGGCAAGATCGCCGGTTTTTCCAAAGCTAAGGCGCTGAGTATTTATCGCCGGTTGCTGGAAAACGAATATGGCGCTTACTGGACTTTTCTTTATTTTACGGGCGATCGCTATTTTATCGGGGCCACGCCCGAGCGGCATTTGTCCTGCGTCAAAGGCGGCGTGAAGATGAATCCGATTTCCGGCACGTTTCGCAAGATGGAGCATGACGAGGATCATGTCTTTCCGGCGATGCATGATTTCTTGAAAGATCAAAAGGAAATCTTCGAGCTTTTGATGGTTGTCGATGAAGAGTTGAAGATGATGGCCGAGCTGTGCAGCACGGGCGGTCAAGTCGTCGGGCCGATGATTAAGGAAATGTCCAAGCTGATCCATACCGAATATGTGCTGGCTGGGGAAAGCGATCACGACGTGGTCGATATGCTGCGCGAAAGCATGTTTGCCACCACGGTGGTCGGCTCGCCGATTGAAAATGCCTGTCGTATCAATCAGCGTCACGGCACGCAAAGCCGCCGTTATTACGGAAGTGCGCTGGCTTTGCTGGGCCGCGACGGGGACGGGCACGATACGCTGGATTCGCCGATCACCATTCGTATGGCGGATATTGCGTTGGACGGTTCGTTTGAAATCGGCGCGGGGGCGACCATTGTTCGCGACAGCGACCCTGTTTCCGAAACGGCTGAGACGGGGGCCAAGGTGCGCGGGATGCTTTCCGCCCTTGGGATTGCGGGCGGCGGGAACGATCCGTGCTATCGCCTTGGCGAGCAGGTCTATAATGAAGATACGATGATCCAACTGGCGGCGCGGAATGCCAAGCTGTCGCGGTTTTGGATTGAGGATCAGAGCGACATGCGGCATGCGGACGCCAAGCTGAAAGGCAAGCGCGTGACGATCATTGATAACGAAGACAACTTTACGCGCATGCTGGCGCATATGCTGTGCCCCTTGGGCATGATCCCCAAGATTGTGAAGAATGCGGCCTTTGATCCGGCGACAGATGACGCTGATCTTGTCGTGCTGGGGCCGGGGCCGGGCGATCCGCGCGATCTGTCCGATGCGCGTATTGCCAAGGCCAATGCGCTTTGCAAGATGTTTGTCGAGCAGAAGAAGCCTTTGCTATGCGTTTGTTTGGGCCATCAAATTTTGTGCAATGTGCTGGGGTTGCCTTTGGCTAAGAAGAAGCGGCCTTTCCAAGGTGCGCAGGAGTTGATCGACTTTTTCGGCTCGCCCGAACGCGTTGGTTTTTACAATACCTTTGCGGGCAAAGTGGACGGCAAGGATCGCGGGATCGAAATCAGTTTCGACGAACCTACAGGCGAGATCCATTCGCTGCGCGGGCCGGGCTTTTGCGGCGTGCAGTTCCACCCCGAATCCATCCTCACCACCAACGGCATGCGGATCGTGCATGAGGTGATGCGGGCGTTGGTTGGGTAGCTTGTTAGGCTGTTAACTATAGTTTGTGTTTTGCAAGAACGTGTTTCCTTGTTAGGCTTTCGGCCTCTTTCGAGGAAGAAAGAGCTGAATTAAACTTTCTAATGAAGAAGGGGCGTTTTATGGACAATGATACGAAGTTTTATGTGATTTCTTATAAAGACTATAGAATTCGTGTCGGACGTACTGCCGCCCTTTCGCTTGTTGGTGGGATTGTTGGGGCGGCGGCTGGAGCTGTAGGAAGAACTTTTGTTAATGACGGTTCTTATCTACGATCCATGATAATGGGGGGGGTATCAGGAGCCACGACGTTTGTTGTGCGTGATGTTTTAGAAAATGCGGGGCCTGTTTCGCAACTGGCCGTGCCTGCGTCCGGCGCTTTTCTTTCCAATATGCCTTTTTTTGCCGCCAGCACTAACTCTTTGGTGTCTTCGCAGGTCGCCAATTTTATCAATGTTCTTGCTGCCAATTGGCTTGTGCCCAAATTAGGACGCTGGTTTCCTGACCGACCGGCTACGCCTCCCGTGGCGATTAATCAGAAAAGCCTAAACAGTTAAGTCGCTGCACAAAACTTTGGTCTGAATGTTGGGGGTGCTCACGGTTTGGCTGGGGGTGAAGTGTTCGTTGACGGCCCAATAGCGTTTTAAAAAGGGCGTTGATAATCCCACTAAAGACAATCTTGGAATTTGTCTGATCGCCGATGGTAAAGAAGAAGGGGGGGGTGACGCGCATTTTAAAGCGGCTCTATGGGTGGCGCGAAAACCGGTGTCCGGATAAGGCTCTATAGGTATCGTGCATGATACAGCGGCAGTCTTTCTTATAAAACAAACATGGGTTGAATATGAACGTTACGCAAAAATATACCAAGGTTTCGTTTTCGTCTGCAGGGCGTGCACTTCTCCTTGGCGTGGTAGGCGCAGGCGTGGGGGCCCTTTCGGGTGTTCTTTCAACGGTGTTGTTTAAGGATGCGCCCCTCCTTCATAATGTTGCCATTGGCGCGGCGTCTGGTGTTTTGGCCTTTAGTTGGCGCAGCGCGTCCAAACAAAATGAATTTCGGGAAAATGTCGTTTTTCCAGCCATTATGGCCAGCATGCCCCCTTGTGTTGAGCCGAGTTCACTAAGTTCATTGATCTTTATGGCGGGGGTTAATACGGTGATTGCCAACGTGCTTATTCCCCTGTTTGATCGCACGTTTCCACATGGTCCTGAGGATAAGCCGCTAAATAAATGCGGTAATCCTTCCCTTCAACCCAGCTAGGCGTCACGGCTTTTCGATGATCCCGCTAAAGATGATCTTTGCGTTTGCCTGATCGCCGATGGTGAAGAAGAAGGGGTGGTTGACGCGCATTTCAAAGGGGAGTCTGGATTCCGGGTTCGCAGCTAAAGCTGCGCCCCGGAAAGACGTTGAACGTGGGCCCTTAGCTTTGAACAGGGGTTAGATGGTTCTTTCGTCGTTTTGTTTCTTTGGAATTGCGTCGGGGGCGACAATCAGGATTTCTTCGGGGGTGTAGAGGAGGTCGATTTTATCGCCATAGGTGACGTCGGGAATTTCGTTGGCGATGACTTCAAGGATGTCTGCTCCCTGATGGCAGTCGGGCTTCGTTTTCGGGTCGGGAATGTAGAGGAGTGCTTTGTAGGTACGTCCTTTGAATCGTAGCTGGGCCGGGCTGAAGAAGAAATTTTCCGGCGGAGACAAATCCGTCCATTTGACTTGCTCAAGGTAATAAGAGGTTTGGCCGATAGTAAAGCGGCATGGGGCGATGGACAGGTTTAGCGTGGCGTACCGAAAGTTGCCTTCGAAATAGGCGTCAATGTCGAGGCCTTGTTCCTTGAAGAAGGGCAGTTGCATCCGGATGGTGCCTTGCGAAAGGGCCGGGTTTTCTTGTGAAAGACCGGAGGCGACTTGGTAGCCTTGGCGCAAGGTTGTTTGGACCGTTCTCATTGGGGGGTGTTTTTCTTTTTCTTCCACCTTTTGATGGCTGCTGCGACGTTTTTTGGGGCGGTGCCGCCAAGCGAGGTGCGGCTTTTTACCGCGCTTTCCGGGCGAAGGACCGCGTAGATTTCGTGGGTGAGTTTGGGTTCGACGCTTTGCATTTCGGTAAGGGAAAGCTCGTCAAGGCGGCAGGCTTTTTCTTCGGCCATCACGACCAAGCGGCCCGTGACATGGTGGGCTTGGCGGAAGGGCATGCCCAGTTCGCGTACCAGCCAGTCGGCCAGGTCCGTGGCGGTCAGGAATCCTCGATCCGTGGCTGCGCGCATTTCCTGGGTGTTGGCGCTCATGTCGCGGATCATGCCTGTCATGGCGGCCAGCATCATTTCAAGTTCGTCTGCCGCTTTTAGGACGGGCGGTTTGCTTTCCTGAAGGTCCTTGTTATAGGCGAGGGGCAGGCCTTTCATCAGCGTGAGAAGCTGGATATTCTGGCCTGTGATCGTGCCGGATTTGGCGCGGATCAATTCCGCCGCGTCGGGGTTGCGCTTTTGCGGCATGATGGAGCTGCCCGTCGTGAAGCCTTGCGACAGTTTGACAAAACGGAACGCGTCGCTGGTCCACAGCACGATTTCTTCGGCCAGACGGGACAAATGGATGGCCGCGATATTCGCGGCGGCGAGATAGTCCATGGCGAAGTCGCGGTCCGACACCGCATCAAGAGAATTGCGCATGGGGCCGGTGAAGCCCAGTGTTTTGGCGGTTTGGGCGCGGTTGGTCGGAAAGGAGGTTCCAGCCAGCGCTGCCGCGCCGAGTGGGCATTCGTTCATGCGGGCGCGGGCGTCGGTAAAGCGGCTGGCGTCGCGGCTGAACATCTCGACATAAGCGAGCAGGTGATGGCCGAAGGTCACGGGCTGGGCGGGCTGAAGGTGCGTATAGCCGGGCATCAAGGTAGCGGCGTGTTTTTCGGCCTGATCGAGCAAAGCTGTTTGCAAGGCAGACAAAAGGGCGAGGGCGCGATCGCAGGCCGCGCGCGTCCACAGGCGGAAATCCACGGCGACCTGATCGTTGCGGGAACGCGCCGTGTGCAGGCGGCCCGCCGCGTCGCCGATCAGCTCGGCAAGGCGGGATTCGACGTTCATATGCACGTCTTCCAGTTCCGTTTTGAAAAGGAACTGGCCGCTTTCGATTTCTTTGAGGATTTGGCGCAGGCCTTTTTGAATGGCCTTTACGTCTTTGCCGGTCAGAATGCCGCATTCGCCCAGCATTTGCGCGTGGGCCAGCGAGCCTTCGATGTCTTGCGCATAGAGGCGTTTGTCGATGTCGAGGCACTCGTTGATCTGCGCCATGATTTCAGCCGGGCCTTGGCTGTAGTGGCCGCCCCACATGGGGTTGGAGGTGGAAGTTTTTTTCATGAGGGGGCCTTACTGTCAGAGGCTAAATAATCATTTTTCCTTTTTTGACGTCCGGGACGGATTTTTCTAAGGCTACGACGCCGGGAAGCTGTTTGCCTTCCATCCATTCTAAGAAGGCTCCGCCTGCTGTTGAAACATAGGAGATGCCGTTTATTACACCGGCATTTTCCAGCGCGGATACCGTGTCGCCGCCGCCTGCGACCGACAAAATCTTGCCGCGTTTGGTCAGGTCCGCGACGCAGATGCCAATCTCGTTCGTGCCTTTGTCAAAGGGCTGCGTTTCAAACACGCCGAGCGGGCCGTTCCAGATTACGGTTTTGCACATGGATAAGGTGTCTTTGATTTCGGCGATGGCTTGGGGGCCAAGGTCGAAGATCATGCTGTCTTCCGGAACCGCCTGCGCGGCTACGGTTTGGCAGGGCGCGTTTTCTTTTAGCTCTGTCGCGACGACAACGTCTTTGGGCAGCATGATGTTGCAGCCTTTGGTTTCGGCATTGGCCATGATCTCCCGCGCTGTGTCGAGCATTTCAGGCTCGTACAGCGATTTGCCGACGCTCAGGCCTTTGGCGGCCATAAAGGTGTTGGCCATGCCGCCGCCGAGGACCAGAATTTCGACTTTGCTGATGAGGTTGTTCAGCAGGTCAAGCTTGGTGGATATTTTCGAGCCTCCGACAAGGGCGGCCAGCGGCTTTTCCGGTTTCTCTAAGGCCTTGCCAAGGGCGTTGAGTTCTTCTTGCATCAGGCGGCCTGCGGCTGAGGGAAGGTACTGCGTGATGCCGACGACGGAAGATTGCGCACGATGCGCCACGGCAAACGCGTCGTTCACGAAAACGTCGCCAAGGTCCGCCAACTTTTGCGCGAAGGGGAGATCGTTTTCGGTTTCTTCCTTATAATAACGGACGTTTTCCAGCAGCAGCACGTCGCCGTTTTTAAGGGAAGCGATGGCGCTTTTTGCGGTTTCGCCGATGCAATCTTCCGCAAAGGCGACATCTTTTTTCAGCAGGTTGCTCAGCTCCGTCGCGACCGGGCGCAAGGAGAGTTCCGCGACGCGCTGGCCCTTCGGGCGGCCAAGGTGCGATAGGATAACGATCTTGGCCTCCTTGGCGAGGAGATCTTTGATCGTCGGCAGGCTGCGCACAATGCGGGTGGCGTCGGTGACTCGTCCGTCTTTAAGCGGCACGTTAAAATCAACGCGCAGAAGGACTACTTTGCCGGTTAGATGCAGATCATCAATCGTTTGGAATGTCGCCACGGATATAACCCCTTGAACTCTGGTGAAAAGGTGCCGCGAGTTTAAGGGGTTCGGTTGGGCGAGTCTAGGGTTTCGATTTAAGTATTAATTTAAGTATTACAGGTGGTGTCTCCATGCGGGATCGGCAGGCCCGACACGATGGCTTATAGTTTTGCGTTGTGGGGCGTAATTGAAATGGATAAGGGTTACCTTTTCCGGTTCTTGCGGCTTAAAATTTATGGACATAATCGTGTTGTTGTTTCCTAACTCGACGTTATTCAGGTCGTCGTAGGAGAACGGGATGGTATCCGTGCAATTCGCGCGTTTTCGGTTGGTTAACCAGCTTTCGCTTCCGGAGTTCGGAATCTCATAGGTAAGGATCCCGTAGGTGGAACCCCTTTTTCCTGTGGCTGTGATGTGAATGTTTTTTGCAATGACGGTTTTTGTCGTTGGATCAATCAGATCGCCGTTTTGGAGGGTGCCGCCTGCGTACATGGTGGAACGCGCACTGGCTACGGCTGCTTTATTAAGATTATAGTCGTGAATTTTTTGGAGAAGGTGGGTTCCGCCAAGGGCTGTCGTCCAACAGGCAGCAAAGGTTGCGAAGGCGAAGGCTAAGCGTTTAGGCGAAACGGTTTCCTTAAGTTTTACTGGCATCCTGCTGATTTGTAGCTTACTTTTTTTCGGTTTAAACAGAAGACAGGTGGCAACGTTAGCTACCGTACCGGCAAGAGCAACTGCCGGATGGGCCAGGGCCCCTGCCGTGATGGCGAAGCCTTGCATCAAAACATGATTGGCGACATCGGCGCGACCTTGGCGGCTTAGGCTCTTGGCGTATTTGACCGTAGCTTTAAGGGCGGAGGCTGATAAATCGCGGATTGTTGCGATGACCTTTTTGCCTGCGGTTTGAATTTGAGGGATCAACGGATCGGGAGCATAGGGGGCTTGTACGGGGGTTTTTGTCGGAACGCTCATAAATCACCTTAAGGAATATTGGTCGATGGGCTGTATTCTAGCATAAAAATGGGCGTGAAAGTATTAGCTTGAAACTATTTGGAGAAAAGGGCGAGGAAGGCTGATTTTTCAAAGTTTCTAAGCTGTTGGCGGGTTTTCTTGGCGTTCGGGATAAAGGTTTCAACTAAGCCCCAGAAGGCCTTGCTATGGTCTTTGTGGGGGATATGGCACAGCTCGTGGACAATGACGTAATCCAGAATTTCAGGGGAGGCCATGATAAGCCGCCAGTTTAGGCGGATTTCGTCTTTGGCGGAGCAACTTCCCCATCTTTTTTGTGGATTTGTAACGGAAAGGCGTTTGGGGCCAAAGCCGACTGTTTTGACCCAATGGGCTAGACGCTCGGCAAACAGGCGGCGGGCCTGCTTTTTATACCACAGGGTTAGTTCCGTTTTGATCTCGTCATGGAGGGTTTCCGGCGTGGGCGGTAGGGGCAGGGGGAGGTAAAGAAGGTTGGAGGAGGGGGAAGACCCCTCCCCGAAAAGGCCAAGGCCTTTTCGACCCTCCCGCAAGGGGAGGAGGGTGATGAGGTCGTCGCTTTGGGTAGACGCAGGGGGCGTGGAAGCGAGATTGACTGGGGCGGAGAGGGTCAGGCGTAAGGTTTTTCCTAAAAAAGGGATCAGGCTGTCCTCTTGGAGCCTTAACGGGGGCTGGGCTTGGCGGGCGGCCAGCGCCGCGCGGCGGCGGGCGATCCATGCGGTTTTTTCCACGATAAAGGCGTTGATCCACGATAGGCTTGTTCGCATGGGGGCGTTGACCACCACCGAGCCGTCGGGCTCGACCGACAGGGCGACCGTGCGTTTGCGCTTTTTGCTGCGAATAATGGTGGGGGGTGGGATCATACCTAAAAGGATAGGCAGAACAATCGGGAAAAGCTATAGTCATTTCACTTAAGAATGAAACATGGCTGCAAATCGCCTTTTACCATCGGATCGGCTGCGCACGTACTAAGGGTACGCTTACGCGCCTCACCTCGTTAAAAGACCATTTTCGCCTATGTTTCATTCTTAATTAAAACAACTATACTCCCCTCTTGCCCTTTTGCAACTCTGCCCGTAAAGTCGCCCCATGACACAAGATACGACTACCGCCGCGCAGGCTGGCTTGCCTGACGATATTGCCGCCCTGTCTTTCGAAGAGGCGATGACCGAGCTTGAAAAGCTGGTCCGTCAACTGGAGGACGGGCGCGCCAAGCTGGACGACGCCATTGGCGCTTATGAGCGCGGCGCGCTTCTCAAACGTCACTGCGAAGCCAAACTGCGCGAGGTCGAGGCGCGGATCGAAAAGATTTCTCTTGCCGATTCCGGTGCCGTTCAGACGACTCCTTTCAACGCCTCTTAAATGTGAGCCACGCTTATGCCTTCTGTTAGTCCTTCTCTCTCCGCTGCTATGGCTCAGGTTGCTTCCTCCGTCTCTGAGACGATGGAGCGTATCCTGCCCAAATCCGATTTTCCCGAACAAAAGCTGTTTGATGCTATGCGCTACAGCGTTTTGGCGGGGGGGAAGCGGTTGCGTCCGTTCTTGCTTTTGAATACGGCCCAGATTTACGGTGTGGAGGAGGATTGCTCGTTGCGCGCCGCCGCGGCTATTGAATGCTTACACTGCTATTCCTTGGTGCATGACGATTTGCCTGCCATGGATAATGCCGATTTGCGCCGTGGTCAGCCGACGACGCATATAAAATTTGATGAGGCTACGGCTATTTTGGCGGGTGACGGGCTTTTGACCATTGCCTTTGAGATTTTGGCCGATCCGCGCACGCATGAAGACCCGAATGTCCGGTGTGCTTTGGTGTCGGCTTTGGCAAGGGCCTCTGGAGCCAACGGCATGATCGGTGGGCAGATGCTCGACCTTATCGCCGAGACGACGCAGTTCGATATTGGCGCGATCACGCGCTTGCAGCGTATGAAAACCGGCGAGCTGATTGCCTGTGCTACCGAAATGGGCGGCATTTTGGGGAAGGCTCCGGCGGCGCATCTCAGTGCGCTCCGCGCCTATGCGCATGATTTGGGCTT
>JBFWLD010000017.1:0-15425 GCA_050252315.1 Bdellovibrionales bacterium | reverse complement strand
GACCAATCCGAACCCATTGAGCGCATCGCTTGATCTCTTTCTCTTCCCGTTCGGTTCGATGGGGGCTTGTGGCGGCTCTGCTTGCCCAGTTTGATATCTTGCCCCCAACCCATGCGGCAGATAGCCTTGTTTTTGAGTCAACCAAGCTCACTCTTTACCGTCAAAGCACCACCCAACCCCTTCTTTTTGAAGTTGAATTGGCGCGAACGCCGGAACAACAAAAGCAGGGCCTCATGTTTCGGGATAAGGTTCCGACAGGGACGGGGATGTTTTTTTCCTTTCCTTCGCCTAAGCCCGTCACTTTTTGGATGAAAAATACGCGCGTACCGTTGGACATGCTTTTTGTCGCGTCCGATGGTATAATCAACCAGATTAGCGCGAACGCCAAACCCTATGACCTAACGCCGCTCTCTTCGCGCAAGCCCGTGACGGGGGTTTTAGAAATCGGCGGGGGCGAGGCGAAGCGGCTGGGGATAGTGATCGGCGACCGGATTCACGTTCAAAAAGGAGCACACCCATGACCGACGTTTCGTTTGTCTATGTGACGGTCCCGGATTTAGAACAGGCGAAAACCATAGGTCGTTGCGTGGTGGAGGAAGGCTTTGCGGCTTGCGCCAATATCATTCCGCACGTTCTTTCCTATTCGAATTGGCAGGGCACGGTGGATGAAACGCAGGAAGCGATCCTGATTCTCAAAACATCGCGGCATTTGTTCGAACAGTTGGAAGCCCGGATTAAGGGGCTTCATTCTTACGAGTGCCCGTGCATCATTGAAATAGCGGTTACGCAAGGCGCAGCGGATTTTCTAAACTGGGTTCATAGCTCCGTCCGCCCCTCCTGATCCCAGAGCAGATCGTGATTAGGTTGGCGTCCTTATAGACGACGACCTAAACGCGTGAATCTGCTCGGCAGCAAATAGGTAGAGCCTTTTCCGGCAATAGAAAGGGCGACAACCTTTTCGGAAAAGGCTCTAGTATTCCTCCTCCCAAACCTTAGCCCCATTTCCCAAGCCTAACCACCCGCCCCTTGCGGGCGGGTCGAAAACGCTTGTCGTTTTCGGGGTGGGGTTACCTTTTTATCCCCCCCCTACAAACCACTTCATCTCTCAGGAGTCCTATCGTTTTAACCCTCTTTCAAAATGTCATTCTTATTTCAATTGACTATATTTACAATCAGGTGGTTATCCCTATATCTTGCTTGGAGCAGAACGCCCGAATCTTTACACAGGAATTTTTCAATGCAACGCCCGTCCTCCCTTGCCGATTATCTGAACCTTTCGGCTGATATTGTTAAAGCCGCCGCCACGCATGTTTCTTCGGAAGCGATGGACAGTGCCGTTGAACTGTGCGTTGAAGCCCTTAAAAACAACAAACCGATCCTTGTCTGCGGCAATGGCGGATCGTCTGCCGACGCGATGCATATTGAGGCTGAATTGGTCGGGCGCTTTCTCAAAGAGCGCAAAGGTTTTTATTGCCTGTCGCTGACCTCCAACCCAGCGATGTTGACCTCCTGCGCGAACGATTACGGGTATGAGACGGTGTTTTCACGCCAAGTGGAAGCCTTCGGCTGCGAAGGCGCGGTCCTGATCGGCATTAGCACGAGCGGCAATTCGCGCAACGTGGTCTTGGCCTGTGAAAAAGCCAAGGCTTTGGGGATGAACATTATCGGCTACACGGGCGAGGGCGGCGCGCGCATGGCCGAAGTTTGCGATGTTTTATTGGATGCCCCCAGCCGCCATACACCCTTGATTCAACAGGTCCATATCTGCCTGTATCATTATATGTGCGAAAAAATCGAAGAAAAAATGGCCGCCCTGACGGAGGCTGGCTAGAGCAGATCGTGATTAGGTTGGCGTCCTTAGACGACAACCTAACCGCGTGAATCTGCTCGGCAGCAATGAGTTATAGTCGTTTTAATTAAGAATTCCCCATAGGCGAAAAGTGTCTTTTAACAAGGTGAGGCGCGTAAGCGTACACATAGTACGTGCGCAGCCGATCCGATGGTAAAAGGCGATTTGCAGCCATGGGCAATTCTTAAGTCGAATGACTATAGAGCCTTTTCTTTCCGGCAATAGAAAGGCCGTCAACCTTTTCAGAAAAAGGCTCTAACCCCAGATTTTATGAAGGGAACATATCGGCATACATTTTTTTTGCCGCAGTCAAAGCAACCTTTCCTAACATGGGTCTTGCCACAGCAATTTGAGCCACTAAGTTCTGGGCCTTTATTCTGGTGCGCATGTTGGGCGTCTCTTCAGGATTACAAATGGTTCCGACCAGAACGGAAACGTCATCCGGCGAAATACTATTTAAAAGCTCTTCTTTTCTCTGCGCCTCTAAGGGAGAAAGGTTCGTTTGAGCCAATTTGTTGGACAATTGTGACAGGGCTTCGGTGCCCAGACTAAGCCCATCCGGGGCCTTTCGGTCATAAACAACGCCTTTCAAAGCAGCGTTCCAAAAGGCCGATGGCAGAAGGTGGTCTGAAGTGAAATAGCTTTCGACCATTAATGTAATGATAAAGTCTGGTCTTAGGGTGTTTTCTTGAGAATAAAAATCGAGCAGTTCTGGATTCTTTTTCCTATTGTCATGGGCGTAATCCACAGCCACGCCTCCGATCCAGGAAACAGACCATAAAAGATTGGCATAAGAAATTTTGTGATTAAGTTGGTCGCCAGCATCCGGATCAGAAAAAGTAACATCGTTTTTCGTCGGCATCTTCTTCAACATGGTGGAACAAAGCTTAAAATGTTTTTTGGAAAAAAGATTTGGCTTTTCGACGATCGTAGAAACCAGAAAGCCGGCGTACAGCTCCCGTTCTTGGGGTGGTTTTATTATATTCTGCAGGAGAGGCGCAGCGACTCTTGATAGCTTAAATATATTCTGGGTTGGAATAGGTGCTTCGTAATCCTGATCCGGCACGGAAAAAACATCCTTCAACGCTTTGGTAAGTAAGTTGCGTCGATAAGATAGGCCCACCCTTTTTGCGGCTGTCTGAGAAGACTTAACTATGGCTGGAATCAATAACATTTCGTGCCCATATAGAATGAAACTTATAACAGCTTCATTATAGCGGCACTTTTTGAAAGTAATAAAAGCAATAAGCCCTTATAGAACAGACGATTAGGTTTCAGTCGGGCTCGTCTCGCGCCAACTGGTCAGCCAGCGGTTAAACTCTTCGGGCGGCATGGGCTTGGCCATGTAAAAGCCTTGAGCGAAGTCGCAATTGCGTTCAGCCAGCATGCGCCAGATGCGTACATCCTCCACGCCTTCGGCAATAACTTTAAGCCCCAAATTGTGGCCTAGGTCGATGATGGAGTTGACGATCACGGTGCAATCCCTATTGCTAACCATGTCCATAACAAAGCTCTTGTCGATTTTCATCTCGCTAAAGGGCATGCGTTGAAGCTCGCGCAGCGACGAATGACCGGTGCCGAAATCGTCGATGGAAACGCCGATATTGCGGATACGCATGCGCAGCAAAACATCCATGGTCTTGGTGACGTCGCGCATGGCCTCGGTTTCCGTAACCTCAAGCACAAGCTTTTCGGCGGGGATCTGATGCTGGGCGCACATTTCGGTGATACGGTCCGGCAGGCTCAGCTCCAAAAGAGAAGAGGCGGTGACGTTAATAGAAACCGTCAGATTTTCGCCTGCATGATGCCATTTGGCAACTTGATGCACGGCGGTTGTCAGCACATGCTCGGTCATGGGGCCCATCAGGCCATCCTTGACAATGTCGTCAAGGAACTCCGCCGGGGGCAAAATACCGCGTGTCGGATGAGCCCAACGGATCAGCGCCTCGGCTCCCTTAACACGGCGCGTCGCCATTTCGATGACCGGCTGGTAATACAGGATAAGCTGCCCGAGCGCGAGCGCCTGAGCAATATCCGCCCCGACGACCGTTTTGTTGTTTCCCGCAGCAAGCTGGTCCAAGGTCGAGCGCAGCAAGGTAATGTCGATGGGTTTTTCCATAGCGGCAATAACGTCAAGCCCGTGAGCGCTGCCAAGGCGGCGAGCGCTATTCAGAACCCGTGTATCGCTGCCGCTCATCAAACAGATTTTGGCATTTTTCACGCGATCGACAAGGACGCGCAAAAGCTCGACCCCATCGGTGCCGGGCATCATAAGGTCCAGCATGATGACATCGGGGGTAAACTCATCCAGTTTGGCCGAGACAAGGGAGGGATCACTGATTGTGGCGACTTCAAAGCCGCGCGATTCGGCGATTTCACCTATCGTCTCACAAATATCTTCTTCATCATCTACAACCAAAAGACGCATGGTTATTTCCCTGAGTTATTTAATTCGCAACGGGAGGGGAAGGTGGCGGCGAATCATGATCAAGTGTGCTCCGTATCCCCTGACCTTTCAACAAATCGGAGATAGCCTGTCGGACATCTTTGAGGCGATAAGGCTTTTCTATCACAGGTACAGGCGTTTCTTTTAAGAAGGCGTTAACATGAGGGGAAAGCGTGTCCCCAGTTACATAGATGATTTTGTTGAGGTATTGAGGCATAGAGCGGGCCATTTGCGCATACATGCCGGGCCCATCGAGCACAGGCATGCGTAAGTCGCTGATAATGATGTCAAAAGGACTTTTCTGGAGTTTTTCTAAAGCGACCTTACCGTTAATAGCCAAGTCAATATCGTGCCCGTCGGGCTCCAACAGGTCGGCCAGCGTTTGAGCCAGTTCAACCTCATCATCGACCAGAAGAAGACGAAGCTTTTCATTTTTCTCCTCCTCAGGGGTCGTCCCGGTTTCGGCCTTCCGGGTTTCCTGGGTTTGGGCTGCGGGCAGGGTGACGATAAAGGTGGCGCCGCCCCCCGGAGTCTCTTCAATAGCCAAAAGACCGCTGTGACCGCTGATAATGTTGGCGCAAAGCGCAAGCCCCACGCCCGTACCGCCCAGTCCGCCTTTGGTCGTGAAAAAAGGTTCAAAGACGCGTTTGCGCAAATCTTCGGGAATGCCGGGGCCGGTATCCATAAAGGAAAATTGCACTTGCTGGCTGTCAGCCAGATACGTCGATCGAATGGTCAGCTTGTGCGGCCCCTCCCATTCATGAAGCGCCTGCGCCGCATTCAGGGCAATATTGGTGAAGACCTGAGTCATCTGATCGGCGTCGGCGATCACGGCAGGAAGATTGGGGTCCAGTTCCAGAGTCAGCTCGACATTTTCATTGCGGAATTGATAGCCCAGCAGTTCCAAAGAGCCATTGAGGATGCTGTTAAGATCGGCGCTTTTATGTTCGGGAGGTTTACGCCGAGCCAACGCCAAAAAGCTTTTAACGATACGCGAACAACGATCGGCGGCCTTGAAGATTTTTTCAGCGCGTCGGACGATCTTTTCTTCTTGTTGTCCCTCAATAAGCAGCGTGGTCTGCCCCATAACGACAGACAAAGGATTATTGAGTTCGTGCGCGACACCGGCCAAAAGACCGCCAAGCGCGGCCATTTTCTCGCTCTGTTGCAAGGCCTCCTGTTGTTGCGCGATCTGCGCAGCAGCCTTTTTGCTTTCGGTCAGGTCGTAAAGTCCTACGACCATGGCCTCTTGGTTGCGATAGGTAATAGGCCGCGCGGATAAAGCCACAGGCAGCAACTCGCCGTCCCACCGTGTGAGCGTAACTTCCTTCATATCAACATCGTGTTTATCGCGAATGATATTCAGTATCTCTTCGCGTTCGTTGGCCCGCGCGATAAAGCGGTCCAGCGTATGACTGGTCAGCATGGCCGGGGGCAGCCCCAGTAATTGTTCAGCCCCCGGACTGGCATAAAGAATGGCGTTGTCTTGAACCGTAGCAATCATAACAGGCACAGGGTGCGCTTCGGTAATGCTGCGGAAACGAACTTCACTGGCGCGTAATTCGACTTCACTATGCTTGCGTTGGGTCACGTCGCCAATAGATCCGACCAGCCGCTCAATCGTCTGTCTGTTTCGGCTTTGAACGGCAACCATCTTTGTATGAATCCAGCAAACATGTTTGTCACCTTGTTGAACGCGTACTTCGAAGCTAAGACTCGAAGTTCCCTTCGAGTCCAAAAGTTTGTGTAAAGCTTTTTTGACGATCCTGCGGTCTTGAGGATGAATAAGCCGCATCCACCCTCGAAAAGTTTTGGGCGTAGTATCTCGGGTGAGGTGCAAGATGTGGCGCAGTTGGTCAGAGATATAAAGCTTGTCGGTTTTGTATTGCCAATCGAACAGCCCTTCGTTGGAGCCCTTAGCCGCCAGAGAAAAGCGTTCATTGCTGATCTCAAGCGCCTTTTCCTTTTCCTCCTGCCGGGTCGCGAATTGAACGGCGATAACAATGGCGAACATCATAGCGGCGATGGAAAAGCCGAGATAGACGAGGTTCTGAGCGGATTGCTCATAAAGCAGGACCCCAAGATCATACAAAGGCATGGCCACGGTACCGACCAGAAAAGCGAGAAAGGCCGTAATGTGACTCAGACTGCCGCTGGCACCGTTATAAAGCGCCCCCAGACCGGAAAAGAGAATAACGGCAATGCTCAGGACGCTGATGATGGGAATAAGGAAGTTGAGATAGTCCTGACTGAAAGTCAGGAGGACCAGAGTCAATAGATCGAGAATACAGGCAAGAAGGATCGGAGCCTTCATAAAAGGCGCGTTGGTGTCGATTTCCAGAAAGTGATAGGTAAAAATAAGCCCGAAGAAATAGGCGAGCAGCAAACTGTAATTTTGCATCCAACCGAGTTGGCTGGACTGGGCAAGCCCCAACAGACGCGGAATCGCATCATTCGTCACCGCCATATTGATGCCTAAGCAAAGAAGCAAAAGAATCAAAAAGACCTGACCGCGATCGTGAATGACGACCCAGATAAAGAAAAGATAGAGGGACGCGGTAAACATGACGCCCAGAAAAATGCCAAAGACGAGGTCCGGGGTCCGTTCGACAGCGACATCGGCAAGCGGATTCGCCGCAAGGGATAAGGGGACTACGATGCTTTGATTTTGCGATGCAGCAAAAGCGTCAAGAGGGAAAAGACCCAAAAAGGCACAAGCAATCGCGCACGCCAAAAGTTCCGGCGACGAAAAGGATCGCAGAAACAGGAGGAAACGAGAGATAAGGCGGGCGGGATAAAACACGGGAAAAAACCTTAGTAAAAAGGAATGCCTAAAAAACCCAAGACTATGCCTTCTATTCTATGGTTAACTTGCTAAGAACTCGCTAATGCACCGCAATATAGATCAAGGAGTTAGAA
The DNA here is from genome assembly GCA_050252315.1 of Bdellovibrionales bacterium. GTDB lineage: Bacteria > Pseudomonadota > Alphaproteobacteria > UBA9219 > UBA9219 > UBA8914. Next base: position 8,211 of record JBFWLD010000017.1, on the reverse strand, counting down.
GAAAAAAGCTGGCCAACTTCCTAAGATTCTGTTAATTCTCACACCCCGAAATCTTTTTCTTGTTTTCTCGTTGAGAAGGAATCTCAGTTCATGACACAAAAATCCGCACGCGTTTCCGATGAAGAAGCCCTTGCTTTGCATGCCTCAGGGCGTCCGGGCAAATTGCAAATCACGCCGACCAAGCCGCTTGAGACGGCGCGTGATCTTTCGCTGGCCTATTCGCCGGGCGTTGCCGCACCGTGTTTGAAGATCAAAGAGAATCCCGAAACGGTTTACCAATACACCGCCCGCGGCAACGTTGTGGCGATCATCTCGAACGGCACCGCCGTGTTGGGGCTGGGTAATTTGGGAGCGCTCGCCTCCAAGCCGGTGATGGAAGGCAAAGCGGTTTTGTTCAAACGCTTTGCGGATATTGACGGCATCGACATCGAAGTTTCGACCGAGAATGTTGACGAAATCGTCAATTGCGTGAAATTGCTGGGTGCCTCGTTCGGCGGCATCAACCTTGAAGACATCAAAGCCCCGGAGTGTTTTGAGATTGAAAAACGGCTGATTTCGTTGATGGACATACCCGTTTTCCATGACGACCAGCACGGCACGGCGATTATTGCGGGCGCAGGCCTGACAAATGCGTTGAAGTTGGCAGGCAAAAGCATCGACAAGGTAAAGCTTGTGGTCAATGGCGCGGGCGCGGCAGCGATCGCGTGTACCAAGCTGTTTTGCAGCATGGGCCTGCCCAAGGAAAACATCATCATGTGCGACACCAAGGGCGTCATTTACAAAGGCCGTCAGGAATCCATGAACCAGTGGAAAGAATCCTTTGCTGCGGAAACGACGGCGCGTACCTTGGCGGATGCGTTGGTCGGCGCGGATATTTTCATGGGTCTTTCGGCCAAAGGCGCTGTAACTCAAGATATGGTCAAAAGCATGGCGGATAAGCCGATCATTTTTGCGATGGCCAATCCGGACCCTGAAATCACGCCGGAAGCCGTCAAAGAAGTCCGCCCGGACGCGATCATGGCGACAGGGCGTTCGGATTATCCGAATCAGGTCAACAACGTTCTTGGATTCCCGTATATCTTCCGTGGCGCTTTGGACGTTCGGGCGTCGTGCGTGAACGAGGAAATGAAGATCGCCGCCGTGAAAGCGATTGCCTCCTTGGCCGAACAACCCGTCCCAGACGAGGTCCGCGCGGCTTACGAAGGGCGGGACCTTACGTTTGGACCGGAATACATCATTCCAACGCCGTTCGATCCGCGTTTGATGACAACGGTACCGGTTGCTGTGGCTAAGGCGGCCATGGAAACGAAGGTTGCGCGAAACCCCTTGACGGATATCGAGGCGTACAAGACGCAGCTAGCCGCCCGACGCGCAAATTAACGAGATTGTAACGCTCTTGACCTAAAAAAAATAGGTTTACGTCATTGTAGGTAGGCAAAGACGGCATATTGTCGCGCTTTATACATACATAAGAAGGAACCTGTTTTATGGCTTTGGTCATTCAAGACGAACTTGAATCCATGCTTGTCTTGCATGAGCGGTTCCTTAAGGGGCTGAACAATTCGCGTCGTCTGGATCTGACGATGATGAAAGGCCGGAATCTCGATTTTTCTAAACGCATCCTGACAGAGGGCGACTTTGTCGGGGCCATCATGGACGGAAGCTGTTTTGTAGAGTGTCAGGCCCAGCGGGCGAATTTCTTCGGCTCCAACCTGTCGCGGTGCAGTTTTGAAAAGGCAGATTTGTGCCAAGCGGACTTGCGCGGGGCCCATATGCGCGCGGCGGATTTCACCAGCGCGGTGCTAACGGAAGCCAATTTCGGCGAAGGCTCGTTGTTGCGCCGCGCCTATGACGGGGACATCGCGCCGGTTCACGGAACGAACGACAGCTCGCAACGCATGAAGGACACGGTCTTTCGCAATGCGTCGGCGGAGCGCACGCGTTTTTCCAGCGCCGTTGCGCTTTCCACGGATCTCAGCTTTGCCAATTTCCGTGGCGCCAAATTATCAGGCGTGAACTTTGCGGGCAGCAACTTGCGCGGCGTTTCTTTTTCCCAAGCAGACCTGACCAATTGCAATTTCAACAATACCAATATGAACTCGGTGATTTTGAGCGGCGCGATTTTAAAAGGCGCGTCGTTTCAAGGGGCCGACCTGACCGCCAGCGTCATCGACCGGTCGGATTACGGCAGCGGCACGTTCAACGATGCGAAACTTCCGCGTAATATTGAAAATCTGGATATTGAGATTCAGGAAATTCTGGCCAACCACCATCTGTGGATTGCCTCAATCGGACGGCAAGGCCAGCAAGCCAACCTTTCGGGCGTCAATCTTGCCGGTGCCATCTTGAACGGCGTCCAGCTTCAGGCCGCCAACCTAAAAATCTCGCTTTTGCATAATGCCTCTTTTAACAATGCGATTTTCTCGATGGCAGATTTGTCGGGGTGCAACGCGTGCGGTTCCTTTATGATGAAAGCCGATTGCCGAGGCATCAATTTTACGGAAGCCAGCTTAGAGGAAATCGACCTGCGCGAAGCGCTTTGTTCGCCGATGTCGATTATGACCGGCTTTTCCGGAGCCAAACCGGTCAGTTGGCCCGCCAACTTTTCCCAATGCAGCTTGCGTTACGGCAAGTTAGGCGGTGCGGATTTGCGCTTTGCTAATTTTGAGGGCGCACTTTTGACCCATTGCGATCTGCGTGATGCGAATTTGGAAGACGCGATATTAGTCGATGCAGACCTGACGGGCGCGGATTTACGCGGTGCAAATTTAGATCGCGCCGACATGCGTGGCGCCATCGGCGTGTAAAAGGAAAGAGGAGAGGGGCTTAAGATGGAAAATAAATATCTGAAACCCATGTTGGACACCGGATCGCCGCGTGTTTTTAATTGCAACGAACTGACGCACAGCATCGTCGCCGAAAATCCGGAAGCGCCGCTTTTTTTCCGCACGAAAATGCTCAATGCGATTGTGTTGATCAAGGATGCGGTACCGGAATATGACCGCCGCCCCGGTTCGCCATCGGTGGGGACTAAGCTTTATTTTCCCTTTAACGAAGATGAAATTTACGAAGGCGGGCGCACCATTTTTCTACAGGAAAAAGGGGTCGAATCCGCGATCAAAGGCTTTTGTGGAGAAAACGCGTCAAGTCAGGATGACCTGACGTCGGATCTTTTGATGATGAAGATTCTGGACCGGATGCCGTCTTTGGACCCCTTTTTGATGAAGGACGCATTTTTGCGGGAGAAGATCGAAGTCAACCCGTCCTATTTTGAAGTCAGCGCTGAAGCGTGGGCGGAGATCGAATCCTTTATGCTTCAAAAGTTCGAGCCGTTGATCTTGGCGGCGTTCCCGGACGCCAAATCGTCGGAGGACAAAGCGCGGCAACTCATCGACAAGATTTGGGAAGCCAAGGACATTGAAGCCCTGCTTCCCTTAATCGACGCCTTCCGACTGCCGCGCGATCGCGCGTTGGAGATTTTCTCCTCGTGGAAAGGCATCGTGTATTATTCCTATCAGTACACCTGCGAGCAGGGACGTTTTGTCGATTTGATTAAATGGTTGATTGAGAATGAAGCCGCGCCGGTCGGAGTCACGGCAGCGGAAGCCAAAGAAGTCCAAACGCTTATCAATCAGGCCCGCGATCAGTTGCGTCTGGAATGGCAAAAAACGGATGAGATCGTCCGCGCCTATCAGCAAAGCTACGACAAGATGTTCAAGGAAAAAGTCGGCTCGGCAGACTTTCTTGCGTTTCTGAAAAACAGTGAAAAGACCTATTGGGAAATCGGCAGCAGTCTGGGCAAAGTCACGCACGCCACCTATTGCTGGGAGGTCATGACCTCACGGTTTAAGGACCACAAAGTTTCGTGGCCCGCGCGTCAGGAAATCGCGCGTCTGCTTGGCAAAGTCCTGGAGCCTGAAAAGAAATCCACGACCAGCATGGCGTGGTAACGCCCGCCCCTCCCCGCAAACGTCTTCCCGCAAAACTTTCCCCCAAAGCGACGACCCTATGGGATCGAAAGGCGTACTAAAAACACCGTCATCCCGGTGTAAACCGGGATCCAGGCCCAAACCCAAACCATTTATCCCGATCCGAGGGTTTTATGCGCCCCCCTAATCCAGCTCTCCATTAAAGAACCAATCCCCAGCCGTTGTCATTCCGTACGCCCCTTTTTCAGGGGCGATCCGGAATCCCATTTCGTTTTATCGTTCAGGACCTCTATGACGGTCTGACCTACGACGATTTGACGGCTGGCGATAATCCGGACAGCCGGTACAACGCCGCGGGATCAGGCTTGCGCCCCATCATTTCAACGAAAATATCCATAGGCGGCTCGGTCCCGCCCTTGGCGTACAGCGTGCGCAGTTTCCGGCTTAGCTCCGGATCATAAAGCCCCTTAGTCTTAAACGCAGAGAATACGTCGGCGTCCAAGGCCTCGGCCCATTTATAACTGTAATAGCCCGCGCCATACCCGCCCGCGAAAATATGGCTAAAGGACGTGGCCATCAATCCGGCCTCGCGTTTGATTAAAACCACGCGGTCGGCGATTTCCTTTTCCAGCGTTTCCGGATCGGGCATGCTGGCCGGATCGTTGGCATGGAATGCCATATCGAGCATGCCGTAAAAAGTCTGGGTCAGCCCCATGCTCCCGGCGTCGAAATTTTGCATGGCCTGAATGGTTTCGACCAGCTCGGCGCTGATAAGCTCGCCGGTTTCATGATGCCGCGCAAAAGTATCAAGCACTTCTTTTTGCGTGATCCAGCGCTCCTGCACCTGCGAGGGAAGCTCAACAAAATCCCATTTCACGTTCGGCCCGGCCAGCGAGGCATAGGTCGCCGTGGACAAAAGCGCATGCAGCGCGTGACCGAACTCGTGGAACAAAGCCTCAACTTCGCCCAAGGAAAGAAAGGTCGGATGTTCGGCGGACGGCTTAGCAAAATTGCAATTATTAATCACGATGGGAAGGTTGACGCGACCGTTTTCAACCGAGCGGTCGCGGAATGTGCTCATCCAAGCCCCACCGCGTTTTGCACCGGGCCGCGCGTAATAGTCGCCGTAAAACAAGCCGATAATTTCGCCGCTTGCCGTATCGAAAATTTCATAGGTCTTCACATCGGGGTGATAGGTCGGATAGCGCCCGCTGGTTTCAAGCCGCATTTCCACGCCAAACAGCCGTTCGACATGGGCGCGAATGCCGTCCAAAACTTTTTCAAGATTGAAATAGGGGCGAAGGGTTTCAAGTTCCAAATGAAACGTCTCCTCCTTGAGCCGCCGCGCATAAAAAGCAACATCCCACGGTTTGATGGGGTCCACGCCGTCTTGGCGGGCCAGCGCCTTAATCCGCTCCAACTCTTTTTGAGCGGCAGGCTTATAGGTTGCCAAATTGTTTTGTAAAAAATCCATAACAGCCTGCACAGACCCGGCCATGCGGTTTTCCAGAACAAAGGCAGCAAAGCTGTCATAGCCCATCAGCTTGGCGCGGTCGTGACGCAAGGCGACAAGCTGAGGGATCAGCGGCAGATTGTCATACGAATCTTTGTAACAGCGGCAGGCATAGGCGCGGTAAAGTTCCTCTCGCAATGCGCGGTTGGTGCCGTGGGTGGTAATGTCGATGGGGTAAGGCTCAAGGGTAATCAAAAAGCCGCTGTCGTGCCCGGCTTCCTGTGCAAGGCGACGGTAAAGTTTCTTGGCGCGATCCGGCACGCCGTCCAGCTCGGCCTCATCAAGGATCAGTTTTTTGTAAGCCTCGGTTGCCTTGACGATATGGTTGCCGAACAGGGTGGTAGCCTGCGCCAGCTTTTCGTTCAGCCCGCGCATGCTGGCCTTGTCTTGATCGTTCAGTAAAGCGCCGCTACGAACAAACCCTTTATAGGATTCCTCCATAAGCATGCCCTGTTCTTTAGTTAAGCTCGCCTTGTCGCAAGCCTCATAGGCCTGCTTGATCCGATTGAAAAGCGCTTCATCCAAAGAAACATCACTGTGATAACGCGCCATCTCAAGATCGACGACTTCCTCAATTTCGCGCATTTCGTCACTGCTGTTGGAGGAGGACAGATTGGCAAAAATAGCGCCGATGCGGGTAATATCTTGCCCCGCCAGTTCCAACGCCTCAAAAACAGTTTTAAAAGAAGCTGGCGCAGCATCGGCTTTGATCGCCGTTATATCTTCACGCGCCTTACCGATGGCCCAGCGCACGGCGGGCAGGATGTGTTCGTTGCGCACGAGGTCCAGCGGCGGCACGCCAAAGGGCAGATCGGGCGGGTTCATCAAAGGATTGGAAGGATCGAAAGCGACAGAGGGTTCAGACGACACGAGGGCAAACTCCGGTAAAATCAAAGACCTATCTTTATATCAAGGCTTTCCTTACCACGGCAAGCATTGAAAACCCCTTGCAGCGATGATAGATTGAAGAGGTCCAGCCCGCTTTCCTTTCTGTTTTTGAGTTTCCCGTGCGCCGTTTCCCTGCCTTTTTCCTCCTGTTGGCGTTGTTATCCGGCTGTTACAGTCAGGACGACCCGCCGCACGGCTATGTGGAAGGGGAATATCTGTCCATGGCCCCAACCAGTTCAGGCTTGCTTGCCGAGCTGTCGGTCCGGCGCGGTCAAAAGATAGCCGCCGGGGACCCGTTATTTACGTTGGACATGACCTCGTTGAACGCGTCCTATCTGGCCGCCAAGGCACAGGTCGATCAGGCCAAAGCCCAGTGGCAAGATTTGCTCAAAGGCAGCAGGCCAGAGGAAATAGAGATCATCCTCAAACAGCAAGACCAAGCCAAAGCCACCTTGGAAGCCGCCGCCAAAGAGTATGAACGCGCCCAAACCCTGTCCGAAAGCAACGCGGTCAGCCGCCAATCCTATGACGAAGCCAAAGCCGCCTTTGAAACGGCACAGGCGCGAACCGCAGAACTGGACGCGGAACTAAAAAAAGCAGCGCTCGGCGCGCGTGAAGACGAAATTGCGGCGGCGCGTGCCGCGCTCGACAACGCCGAACAAAACCTTGTCCAGCTTGACAAGCAACGCAAAGACGCCGCCCCCATGTCGCCGATGGACGCCTATGTTGAAGACACGTTTTTCAATGTCGGTGAATATGTCGCAGCAGGCACGCCGGTCGTCTCTCTTTTACCGCCGGACAAAGTGAAGATCCGTTTTTTCGTCCCGCAAGCCAGCCTTTCGCACTACCCGCTCGGTAAAAGCGTAGAGATCGCTTGCGACGGATGCGATCATACGGTCAAAGCCAAAGTAAACTATATCAGCTCGTCGGTGGAATATACGCCGCCGGTGATTTACAGCATCGGCTCGCGCGACAAGCTGGTGGTACTGGTCGAAGCCCAGCCCGACACCTACGATCCCCTGCTCAAACCGGGCCTTCCCGTCGATATACGGGACGCCGTCCCATGACCGCCCCCGACGTGATCGCCGTCCGCGATTTGACGAAATCCTTCGGCGGCAAACGCGTGGTGGATCATGTCAGCCTTCGCGTGCCAAAGGGCAAGATTTACGGGTTCCTCGGCCCGAACGGCAGCGGCAAAACAACGACGATCCGAATGATCTGCGGCCTGTTAACGCCGGACGAGGGCGAAGGCCAATGCCTCGGTTTCGACCTGCGCCACGACGCGCAAAAGATCAGGGATCGCGTCGGCTATATGACCCAAAAGTTCAGCTATTGGGAAGATTTGACGATCCGCGAAAATCTCGCCTTTGTCGCGGATATGTTCGGTCTGGATGGCAAAGACCAACGGGTCGAACAAACACTTGCCAAATTGAACCTTACGGCGAGGGCGGATCAGTTGGCTGGAACCTTGTCAGGCGGATGGAAGCAACGTCTGGCCTTGGCCGCTTGTACCATGCACGATCCCGATTTGCTGTTGCTCGACGAACCGACGGCAGGCGTCGATCCCAAAGCCCGACGCGAATTCTGGGACGAAATCCACCGGCTCGCGGGCGAAGGCCTGACCGTATTGGTCAGCACCCATTACATGGATGAAGCCGAACGGTGCCACGCCATTATCTATATCGCCTATGGCCGTATCGTGACGGAAGGCACAGTTACGGACGTGATCCATCATGCAGGCCTCACCACATGGATCGTGCGTGGTTCGTCGCTATCTTCCCTGATGCATGAATTGGAAAATAATCCGGCGATCACGACCGTCGCGGCCTTTGGCGACAGCCTGCATATCAGCGGCACGGACGCGCAGAAGCTCGACCAAGC
>JBFWLD010000016.1:0-15801 GCA_050252315.1 Bdellovibrionales bacterium | reverse complement strand
GACGCTGCCTCGAGCCTTTTGGCCGAAGAAAGAGGCCCCTGCCCCGACGCCAAAGAGTACGGCACGATGGAGCGTTTTTCCTACAAAACAGCCATCGCCCCAACCGCCTCCATCTCCATCATCTGCGGCGGCGCCAGCCCCGGCATCGAACCGGTCGCCGCCAACAGCTATCTGCATAAAACCCTGTCCGGCAGCTTCCCGGTACGCAATAAATACCTTGCAGATGTTCTGGAAAAATACGAACGCAACAATGAAGAAACATGGAGCGACATCACCCTGCACGAAGGCTCGGTCCAGCATTTGACCTTCCTAAGCCAGCAAGAACGCGACGTCTTTAAAACCGCTTTTGAGTTGGACCAAAGATGGGTTATCGAACTAGCCGCGGCGCGCACGCCTTTTATCGACCAGTCTCAAAGCCTGAATCTCTTCCTGCCCGGCGACGTGCATAAACGCGATCTGCACATGATCCATTATCTGGCATGGAAGAAAGGCGTCAAAAGCCTCTATTACTGCCGCTCGAAATCCATCCAACGCGCGGAAAAAGCGATCGACACGACCTCAACGGCCACGCCGCAAGAGCCCGTAAAATACGACGAATGTTTATCCTGCCAATAAATAAAAAGGGGCCTAACATGCCAAATCTTCTTGAATATAATCCCGTTTACAAACCGTTTCGCTATCCGTGGGCCTATGAATGCTGGCACAAACAACAGCAATTGCACTGGCTTCCCGAAGAAGTTCCCATGGCCGACGACGTCAAGGACTGGCGCACCAAAATGTCGGAGCCGGAGAAAAATCTTCTCACGCAAATCTTCCGCTTTTTCACACAAGCAGACGTGGAAGTGAACAATTGCTATATGAAAAATTACGCGCAAGTGTTCCAGCCGACCGAAGTACAAATGATGCTGGCCGCTTTTTCGAATATGGAAACCATCCATATCGCGGCCTATTCCTATTTGCTCGACACGATCGGCATGCCGGAAATCGAGTATTCCGCGTTTCTGCATTACAAGGAAATGAAGGATAAATACGAATTTTACCAAGAATTCAATTGCAGCACCCCAACGGAAATCGCACGCACGCTGGCCGTATTCGGCGGCTTCACCGAAGGGCTGCAACTCTTCGCCTCGTTCGCTATGCTGATGAACTTCCCGCGCTTTAACAAAATGAAAGGGATGGGACAAATCGTGACGTGGTCGGTGCGCGACGAAACCTTGCACACCCTGTCGATCATCCGCCTATTTCGTACCTTTATCGAAGAAAATAAAGAGGTATGGACGCCCCAATTCCAAGCGGAGATCGTTGACTCCTGTCGCACGGTTGTCAGCCACGAAGACGCGTTCATTGATCTGGCCTTTGAACTCGGCGGCGTCGAAGGGTTGGAAGCCGCAGAAGTCAAAGCCTACATCCGCTATATCGCAGACCGGCGTTTGACTCAACTTGGGCTTGAGCCCATCTATGGGATCGAGAAAAACCCCCTGCCGTGGATGGACGAAATGATGAATGCGGCAGAACATGCCAATTTCTTCGAAGCCCGCGCCACGGAATACAGCCGGGCCGCCACCGAGGGCACATGGGAAGAAGCATTTGAAGCGATGATAGACTATGCGGCCTAAACCCGCTATGCTCATAGGATATCCATAGAGCTAAAGGAGTCTAACATGGGTCAATCGAAAACGCTCCGGAACGTCATTATCCTTGTCGTTCTGGTCATCGCCCTTCTCGCCGTTTACAAAGCAACCACAAACCCGGCAGAAGAAATGGCACAACAAGAGGTCACGACGGAATCCACCGAATCTGAAGGTACGGTCATGCCTGACCTTTCCGGCGTTCAAGAGAAGGTGGAGGAAGCTACCCACGAGGTAAAAGAATCCGTTGAAGACGCTGCCGAAGATGTCAAAAAAGAAGCTGGCGAAGCTGCCCAAGACGTGAAAGAAGGCGTTGAAGGCGCCGTCGATCAGCTTCAACAGGCCGTTCCAACGGCTCCGGCAGCTCCGGCAACCCCGGAAAAGGCAGCCGAATAAGCCTTTAAGCATTACCGCGAAGGAAAAGCCCTTTTTGATTCTTATCAAAAAGGGCTTTTCTCTTATGCCACCACCAAAAAAAGCATGCCGTACGAAAGGTTTGGGGTAGAGCCACAAAAGCCACCCAAAGGGTGGCTCTATCGTATTGAAATATATGGCGTCTCCTACGGGATTCGAACCCGTGTTACCGCCGTGAAAGGGCGATGTCCTAGGCCTCTAGACGAAGGAGACAACGAGGCGTACGCCGGTAAAAAACGGCGAGGAGGCACAGTTAGACGACCGGTGGGAAGAAATCAATCAAAAACTGCATGACGCCCGCATAATTATCTTTCAAAAGCCCCTTTTCTATTCCGGACTAAGGTTAACGCCTCACTATTCGCGCACAGTCTGGGTCAGGCCCCTATTTACTCACCTGAGAACGAAGATAAAAAACGAAATCCATATAATTTTGAGATCCGGAGGGCGATTTGACGCATTCCGTCATTGCCACGTCCGGAGAAACCGGAAGCGTCGTATGCGAGGCACTCCCATTAATACTGAGCAAATAAAGCCCGACCATATCAGGACCGGAAAGGCGATCTGTCAAAGCGACACAACTCGAATATTCCAACCCGCGTAGCTGAATACGGAAAAAACGAGCCCCATTCGACCAGCCATCGACCAAAATGCCGCCTTCCGAAAGGGTAGCCCCGCTCGCAGAGGTCGCCCCCCAGGGGTGATCTGCGACGAGCGTCGAAGCGGAGCGCGTACGAATAAGATCAGAGGGAATAACATTCTGTTGCAACAAATAGGACGTAACCGAAGCCATATCCGTTGCATTATCCTTGTCGGCAACACGGATTCGGCTGGAATAAAAATCACGAATATTTTGTACCAAAACAACCATGATCTGGGTCATTTCCTGGCGCTTGCCATTTTCCCGAACAATGGCAACAACGCCCCATAGCGCCCCAAGAACAAGGCCCATAATAGCCAGAACGATCGCAAATTCAGATAAACTGAACCCACGACGCGTCTTAAAAGTGCGTTTAATTTTTAACTTTGAAGTCAAAGTTCACCTCATTATTTGAAGAGGAAGATGCATTACACCATGCGGCTGCCGTTGCGGCTGAAATCGGCAGGGAAACAGAAGCTCCGGGAGAAACGACGTTCGTAATATCAATGGTGGAGTTATTGGAATTGGCGCCAATTCTAACGACTCCCATTTCCGGCATGAGCACAGGAAATTCTTTCAAAAGACGCATACACGAAGACTGGCTCAGGCCTGACAAAATCACCCGAAAAGTTCTTCCGGATGAATAAGATTGAACCACAAAAGAGGCGCCGGAAGAAGACCGGATCGCCGAAGTATCGCTGGAACGGGTTAGACGCATATCAATAGGGATAAGGCGTCGCGAATCATCGTTCAAAATATCCGTAATATCTGCCCCATCGGCCCAACTGGTTTTTGAAACGGTATTGCTATAGATACCGCCCATAGGACCATAATAGTCGCGAACATTCGCAACGACATCCATAATCTCTTGCTTAGTTTTATAAACGCGATAGCTGCTCCAGACCGTCGAGGCAATACCCCAAACCGTTCCCATCACAAGGCCCATCGCCCCAAGGACGATAGCCAATTCGGTCAGTGTCAAGGCCCGCCGCTTCTTCGTGTTTGTTTTAAAAAATAGCTTCACAGCCGCCCCCTTTATCGACAGTCTTTACATATTACTGGCTTTAGAAACTTCGGTAACCACAGCAAAGACAGACTGCATAGCCCACGCAATCGTGCTGCCGACGACAATAAGTCCAAGATTACGCGCGACAGCCGCCTGCCCCTTTAAGGATTCGATTTGATCCGAAATCCACTCATCCGTAACTTCTTCAATAACGCTGCCGACGTCGGCCCGCTCGGAAAGAACTTCAAGGTCAATAGCAACGGCTGGATCAGGAAAATTATAGTGACCGATACGTAACGCTTCGCCGAGATTTCGTCCACGAAGGACCTCTTGACGCGCTGAACTGACTCGCTCTTTCAACCACGGCTTGGCCTGATCCTCTAAAATTTCCAAAGCGCGTTTAAGGGGCACCTGCGACCCTAAAAGGGCCGACAATCCCAATAAAAAGCCGCTTCCCTGCAACACACGAAACCACGACCATGGAGGAAACATATCCAATCTGGCCCGCAAAGGACCACGCCAATAAGGCAAACACGCCGACAGCAAAGCAGTCGTAACGAATAGGCCAGCCAAAACCCACACACCCCAGTTGGCAATAAAATCGGAAACAGCAGCTACATTCCCCATAGCGGCAACAACGCTCGGCGGCGCTGTCTTACGCATATTCTGGATCAAATTGACGCCAAACATCCACAAAACGAAAGAAACAAGGATCAACATAAATCCGGGATAAGCGATGGCATAAGTCACCGCGCCCTTCATTTCGCGCGCCCTTTCGCCGACCTTTTGAATAGAAGCAAAAGCCTTGGCAACCGTACCCGATTCTTCCCCGGCGCGGATCATATAAAGCTCGGAATCCGGCACCCAGCCATCCATCGCCTCGGACAGCCCGAGCCCCTCACGATCCTTCAAAAACCACTCGCGCAAAGCCATAGCCGCCGGACGGTTAGGATATTTTCCCATTTCCGAAGCGTTCTGGTACAGGCGATCAAGGGATCGCGATAAGGCTTCATTCATACGCAGCATGCCTTCCAGCTTTCGATAGATACGAAACCGCTGCTTACGGTTCCTACGAAGCTGAAATTGAGCCCACTTGCGATTAATGCCTTCGGTATCAATCGTGATGTCGCCTAAACTCATGAGATAACTCCCAGCCGCTGTTCAACCTCATAAATATCTTTGTCGCGAGCAAAAAATCCGACTTCAAATTCCGCGTCGTCTGGAGAAACCTCTCCACGCCGTGTTTTTTCCAACGCATGCCACAACATGGTAACCCCATTCATACCTGTCGGGGAAAGCCAATATTCACTCGCATCATCCAAACGATTTTCCTGCAGTAATTCCATGATCTTTTGGTCCGTCTCAATAACCTCAGCGCAAATCGTCCGACCGATACGGCCCTTAAAACATTCCGGACAGCCCTCCGGATTGGCGACAAAAACATTTCGCATGTCAGGTTCGGACAGCCGATCATAGATAGAACCGGCACCCGCCGTCCGAGACGCATCCATCAAAGCAAGCCCTGCCCGTGTCCGGCGGATCAGATCCTTGTAACTGGGCCCAAGTTCGGCTGGTGCCTCCGCCAAAGGAATACGACATTTGGGGCACATACCACGCAGCAACCGTTGACAGAACATACCGCGCAGCAAGTGATGGTCGTAAACGAGATAAGGCTCCATCCCGATATCTCGCAACCGTTGCGGAACGGCCAAGGCAGAATAAACGTGCGTTGTGGTGTAAACCTGACGACCGGTCAAAGCCAAACGAAAGGCAAACTCAGCCGTTTGAATGTCACGAATTTCGCCCAACATGACAATGTCAGGATCCAACCGCAAAGCACATCGCATAATCTCAACAAAGGATTTTTCGCGCTGTTCATCCTTAACAGAAGCCGACACGCCAACCTGACGCGCTCCGACGATCCCTCCTTCGGGCGGATCTTCCACAAGCAAACAATTCAGTTGCATGTTCGTTTCCGCCATACGTCGGTTCAACGTGACGCGTAACGTTGTTGTCTTGCCTTGGTTGACCGGACCGGCAAACACGCGCATGCCGCCGGGGGCTTGACGCAAGCTCTGCACGACCTTGAGCTGTTCTTGAGAAAAGCCCAATGAGTCAACGTCAGCCATAATAAAGTTTTCGCCGAACAAATGCGCCGAGTCATATTGCAAGCGCATATCCAGATAGCGCCCGCCATCCGACAAGGGCACCCATTGGCAACGAACGGATATGACGCCCTTGGGCAGTCTCAAGGAGTCCGGACCGGTTGCCATGGCCGTCAGCATAGCCGCCTGCGGCTCTTGCCAATTAGCCGTTGCGCCGGACTGCCCGACGGAGTGCGAATAAACAGAAGAGAGCATCAATTCGCCCTCTTTTTGCGTCCACGTTTCCCAAAGACGCAACGCCCCATCAATACGAAACTCTATACGCGTCCGCCCTTCACTGGCTTCGACATGAATGTCGCTCGCCCCTACGTCTGCGGCCTTTTGCAACGTATCGACAATACGCCGTCGAACGGCATTGTCATCCAATCTGTTTAAAGAGGTTGCCCTGTCGGCATAGAGATAAGCCGAACGAATAATATTCGGCGTCACATAACGCGGAGCATTAAGTTTATAGCCATGGCGACGAGCCATCTGCTCAACCGAAGTCACAAGCGGCGACAAGCGATGCGAAGCGCTGACAAGCCACATACCATCTTCAAACAAAACGCACAGATTACGGGACTCGTCCGGTATTTTCAGCTTACCACCGACCGTCGTCAAAACTTCCCCGGAGAAATTCAGCCCCCCACCAGCGGCAAGGCTACGTTCATCTTCAACCGTAACCTCGTTGGAGCGTTCCCCAGAGGACGCTGCCATGACGGCTGTTTCTTGAGGCTCGATAGCCTTGGCTTCTTCGGGCTCCTTTTTTTGCGTAGAAGGCGCGGCGGCTTGTTGAGGCTTAGGCGGAGGCGCCTTTGCTTTACGCGGGTCCTCCGTGTGCGCTCGAGGCTTTGCAGGCGGCGCTTTAGCTGCGGAAGGCATGGGTTTTCCTTCTTCCGTTTTTCCCTGTAAAACGGAATTAACTTTCCCCTTAATATCGTCTAGAATCCCACGCACGACGCTAACCATTTTCTCTCGATTAAAAACCGGAATCTTTTTCTGGCCATGTGAGACTAACTAATTAATGTTACTAATCTATGACCAAAGCGATAATTTTACCTATAGTTGTTTTAATTAAGAATGGAACATAGGCGAAAAGTGTCTTTTAACGAGGTGAGGCGCGTAAGCGTACACTTAGTACGTGCGCAGCCGATCCGATGTTAAAAGGCAATTTGCAGCCATATTCCATCCTTAAGTGAAATGACTATAAAACCGGCAGAACTAGCCCCTTCTATAAAAACGCTAAAGCAAATCGTGGTTAGGTTGGCGTCCTTAGACGACCACCTAAACGCATAAATCTACTCGGCAGCAAATAGGTAGAACCTTTTCCGGCAATAGAAAAGTGCGACAACCTTTTCGGAAAAGGCTCTAGCGCGCCATAGGCCCTGCAAAACACTGGGGGGGGGCGCACCGAAAAACCAACCCGTTTTTTCTCTCTGAAAAAAGGAAAACCTATCTGGTGTGAAAAAACACCGGAGCATCCTTCATTGACAACGTTTCCCGACTTTTATCGGAACGTTGTAAGGAAACGCCACTCTTGGAAATGCTCTTGACCCGACTACCATCGGAAAGGGTATCCCCAACATGAACAAGTTGAAGGTTACCGGCATCCTTGATTTGAGCTGCATAATTTCCGGAAGCCCCAACGATGCGCACAACCTCATAAAGGGAGGAAGAAGAAATATTCCCTAAATTCGCCATTTGGGTCTGTGGCATGACTTGCTGATCAGGAATAGACGGCATGCCCGCCGAAGGCGGCATAAGAACGCTAGGGTCAATTGAGGGAGGCGCGGCCATCGTATTATCTATCCCACCCCCGCCTTCACGCTCCTGACGCAATTTGGCCAAGTCGTTCAAACGTTTCTCAATATCAATCAGAACATCCAACTTAACAACGGCTTCCCGCGCCGCATTAAGGTTCTCAAGCGTAATATTCTCTGTGGTGTCACTTAACGACTTAACAACTTTCTTGACGGATTTAGGAATCTTAACCGAAGACTCCGGCAGCCCAAGTTCGGCGTCGTCAGATTCGGCTTCTTCGTTGGCGTCCGCCGCTTTGGGGGCTGACGGCATCGCCTTGGCAACAGAAGCAGAGGTGCCGGGCACAGAAATAGACTCCAAGGCATATTTAAGAGAAGAGGAAACCTGATCGGAAGAAGGCCCCGGAGCCGGAGCGGTTGCGACGTCCGAAGTTGGCCCCGGAACAGCAGCCGGAGCTGGGGCGGGAGCTGGAGCGGAAGCTACGGCAGAGCCCGGAGCCGGAGCTGTGGTCGGAGCCGGAGCCGAAACAACCTCTTGAGCAAAAACCTGCCCGCCCTGCCAAAGAACAAGGCACAAGGCCGTTGATAAGGCCGCCACAGAAATTTTACTGGCGATTTTCATAAATCACTCCATCAATTTTCCAACCATTTCTGGTTTCGATGCCATTCCCTGACAAAACAGCCGACTGAATAATAATGCCGGGAATCCCGTCCAGAAAAGTCCCCATTGCCCACGGCAATACTGGAACATTAAAGGTAAAAGAACGCTTAACCCAAGGCGGAGGCGGCGGATTCCATTCTCCAGTATAACCCTCGGGTGGGGGTGGCGGGGCATCATCCGGCGCGCGCGCAAGCGTAGCGGGCCAATTCTGGTTCAAATAACGCTTTGTAATAAAATCAACATTTTTCAAATCTTCCGCGCCACGAGGGGATATCCCCGTCAACGGAACAGACCGCACGGCAAAATCGCCGGAAACCGTGACCGTAGCCCCCTCAGGAATATCCGAATTCCCGCTATAATGGGACCAACGCACGGTCAGAACGTCGCGGATACATTCAATGGAAATAATGTTCCACCCCGCGGTTCGCAAAGAAACCTTATCAAGGGCCACGCGACATGAGTCCAAAAAGGCCATGGGATGAGGAAATTTTTCCCATACGCGTTCGGGTTTGGGATATTCAGGACGGATCCCGCCTCCTGGCATCAGCTTGGCCGCCTCTTGTCGCATACGCTCTAATGCAGCCATCTGTTCGGCACGCAACGCTTCTTCCTTGGCGCGTTGATCCTGAATATACATACCAATGCCGATCAAAGCCACCAGCAACATCCCACCGGCGATCAAAGCCATCTTACCCTGACGAGACAGGGCGACAGCCTTAAGACGAACATCCGTACGGTCATTCAGAAGCAGCGTCAAAGGCATGCTGTCGGAGCCCGGAATGCCCCAAGCCTCCGGCGCATAAATGCGCAGGAATCCGCCGACGCCTATTTCCTGATAAAGGCGATCGCGAGCCTCAACCTCATCAAGAAAGAACTGATCTCCATCTGGGACAATCAAATCGTCACGAACGATGACCAATGCCGTGCCTTCGCGAAGGTGAAAGGCCCCTATCCAAGAGCCCGGCTGTTGATTGGCAAGACACCCGGCAAGCGAAGGCAAACCGGAGCGAACCCCCGGAGCATTCGTACCCAACCCAAATTGAGGAACACGTCCCTGTTTAGTTCCAGAACGCGTGACATAATAATCCGAATGGGCCCCAGGCTGTCTGGCGGCTTCTTTTGCCGCTTGGGAAATACGCCCGCTGGGACTATTTTCCCAATATAGGCCGCTGACATATTGTTTGCGACCAACGGTAACAATCCCCATCGTCATTATGTACGCTCCGCTCTCGGCACATCAATAACCTGAGGCGTTATCGCAATGAACATCATACTGCGTTCTTTGCTGTTAACCGATCCGCCGCCCAGAAAGTAGTTATAGGCATTCCCCACACCGCTGGAGCTTTGTTCGGTCTTCTCATCATCATATCCGCCAATAACAAGGGTCGAACCGCTTTTAAGCATGGCTTGCTGAACGAAAACGCGGCTCGCGGTTTCGGGAAGTTCGACGATACCAGCCCCGGTATCAAGCTGACGGGTCGTCACAATATCCACTAAGCTCAAGGAATATTGCATCATAATACGCCCATCCGTCAGCAACCGCGGGGTTAATTGGAGAGAGAAACCTTCACGAATCGTCCCAGGCGTAACGGTACTGCTTGAATAGCCCGAAGTTGTGGTCGTTTCCGTATTGGAAAGCGAAGCTACATAAGTCACATCTCGACCAACGCGTCGTGAAACCGTCCGGTTGTTCAACGTCGTCAAAGGGAACTGAGACACGCGCGTCGTATCCCCGATCGAAGACAACGCCTTAAAGACGCTTGTAACCTGACCGACCGTCTTCGGATTCAAAATAGCAACCGAGAGGGTCCCCACGGAAGTTGAAGAGGAAGGACCAAGTCCCGTCGTGATATTCGCATCAAAATTGCTAAGCGACTTAAACGCCGTATCAAAGCTAACATTAAAGTCGGTATCTTCCGCCAAGGAAACCGTATAAATCTCAACGTTAATCGCGATTTGCTGGGTTAAGCGACGATTTTCTTCCTCAATGAACTTTGCGACCGTCTGCATAAGTTCCGGCGTCGTCGTCACAGCAGCCGTACCAGAGGCCGGGGAAAGCACAACCGACCCAATACCGCCAAGGATGGAGTTAATAGTCTGGTTCAATTCATCCCAAACCTTCATTTCAACGCTCATTTCAGAGGATTGTTGAAGAGAATTGCTGGAACTCATACTATAGCTGCCGCCCGCAGACGAGTTGTTATCCGAGGAATTTGAAGAATTCTCATCCTCTTTGATTCCATCCTTAAAGTTTTGCGAACCGGGAAGCGCCTCGACCATAAAGACTCGTGTCTCATATTTGGAGAAACGAACCGTTGTCCCGTCATGACGCCAGTTCAGGCCAAAATTGCTGCCAACTAGATCCAGCAATCCGGAAAAAGGCCCTTCATAAGCGATCGACATTTTACCATCAACAGAGCCCATCCCGCCCATAGGAGAACTAGAAGGATTGTTACCGTTCGTCGCGACAAGGCCATCGGCTATGCGAATGGGCACGCCCGTTTGCGCACTAATAGCGCTCGCGATTTCACTTAACGAAAGAGGCTCGCTGGAAACAAGGGTAACCCCACGGCTTCCCTCATAACGCGCAGGCAAAGGCACGCCACGATGCAGCCGCATGGAGGTATTGCCGGACCAAACTTTGTCCGAAATGACAAGCGGATCGTAACTCTTTTTAGGAACAGCCGGTTCACGCGCTTCTTGCGAAATACGAACAGCTTGATCGGTACGCCGATCAATCAAGTTGCGCGTTTTCTCATTATTACAAGCGACCAGCGCAACAACCATCAGGAGGAGCGCGGAACGGCGGAACATCATATTTTTTCCTCGTTACTGGTTATAATTGTTACCACGAACTTGCACGACCAGAACGGTCTGCCCGGCATGCTGGTTGTTGTACAGATAGCCTACAGGCTGAGGGCTGGCTTCTTGAAAACCGGCCAAAAGCGTACGAACCGCATCTTCAAACGACCCCGACAGAGTTACAGAGGCCTGTAAAGGATAATCATATTCCGCTTGCCAGCTAAGTTCGATGTTGGCACGTTTACACCACGCGCCCAAGACCGCCTGAAGCGTTTCCCCTTTGTCGGCCTGCCAGTCGCCGATGGAGCCGACCGGAATATAGGGAGCCTCAGGAGGCGTCACAGAGGGCTGTACGATAGGGGCAGGAGCCATCTTGGCAACAGGGGGCAAAGAACCAGGCGCAGGTGCCACAGGAGCCGTCGGCAAATACCCCCCGAAGCCATTGGGCATATTCCTATCCGGAACCGTTTTAAGAGGCATTTCATTAGCCGAAGGCAGCAAAGCAACCGGTTTACCCTGCGGAGCAACCTCAGCCACAGGGAGTATTTGTTTCGGCGAAGGCGCCAACGACGGCAATGGCGGCAACGCCGTCATCTTGTCAGGCTCCGATGCCGAAACAGACGGCACGAACGGGGCCCCGTCCTTCTTCGGGTCGGCGCGAACAATTTGAACCAACGAACCCTGCTCTTTAAAAGCCAAATCCAAAGGCGACAAAGCATCCGCTAAAACTTCCTGCCATGGCGCGCCCCCTTTCCACGAGACAAACGTCCCCATATCCACATTCTGCGCGACGGAAAAGCCTACTTCCTCCGGCAAAATCTGACGAAGCGCAACGGATAAAGGAACGCGATCAGCAAACCCTTGTACGATATTCGTTGCCGGAGCGGGCAAAGGCGTAGGAATCGCCGGAGCCGCAGGCGTTGACGGAAGCGGCGTAAGGGCCGGAGCAGCCTTCCCTTCTATAATTTGAGGCGGAGGAAGCACATCCAAAGAGGTTACAGGCTTAGCCTGCGCCTCCGGTACAGGCGCAACAGATACCGATTCTTGCGCGGGCGAAATCCACTGAAACCCCGCATACGCAGGACTTGGTTCCAAAGAAAGAAACAGAGCCACCGCTGCCGATGTCAAAGATACTGCGGAAGAAAAAAGATGTTTTTTATGCATGTTGATGCCCTTTACGGAGCCATGGCGATTCGCCAATGATAGTAGGTGAGTCAAAAAAGAAGGGCAACCGATGTCGAATCACCCCGTTCAATCCAAGTACAAGTGTGTAATTTAAGCAACACAAAAATGCCTAAGCGAATGTATTTAGCTCGTTTTATAATGGGAGCCAAACGTTTTTCACTTTCCGAAAAACCCCTCGCTATGGCAGGAAAGAAATAAAAAAGAATCCTATCACCGACAACCATTGTCAATGTACCGGCGACAGGCACGGCGCGCATTCGCCGGACGCGACCGACCGATCAGCCAAACACGCAACGCGCGCAACGCAGCGCCAAAAGCCAACCCTCGTCGTTCAAAAATCCAAAAAACGGCCATAGAAACAAGGCAGAGAATCAATACCCAAAGACGCATATGAAGCAAAAGGAACAAAATGCCTAAGAAAGCGCGGGCATCCAAAATAAAAAAACGGGCAGGCTTTTGCGAATTGCGCCAATGAATATCCATAGACCAAAACCTCCCCGGCTAAATCATCGTCGTATCGTCATCCAACTCATCGGAGCCAATATCAAGCGAAATATCTTCACTCAACACCGAAGGCTTACCCGAAGGCTTACCCGAAGCTTTACCGAGAGAAAACGGGGATAAAGCCTCCGCAGGCTCGTCAACCGTCAACCCCTTGGTTAAGAACAAATAAGAACGACGGTCAATGATTCCGTCTTTAAAGGCCTTATTTGCCGCCTGCTCCATGGTCTGCCCGTAACGCACCAAAAATCGCTGCGTCTCAACCGTCCATTTGTCAACCGGCATATCCAAAAGCTGCTCGCGCAGATTGTCATCAAACACAAGATATTCGCGCAGCCCTACACGCCCCCCGCCTACTTTCGGCACAAGCGCCTGCGTTACAATCATCCGCAAGGTTTCCATCAGCGCATAGGCGCGTTCGGTCCGTTCACTGGGTTCAAACACGCTGACAATACGACGGATCGTAGCCGCTACACCGATCGTATGAACGGTGGAAAAAACCAAATGGCCCGTCTGCCCGGCCTCAATAGCCGCCGACATTGTGGCCCGGTCGCGGGCCTCGCCCACAAGAATAATGTTTGGCTTGCGACGCAAAGCATTGCGCACGCCCGCAGCAAAATTGGGTAAATGTCGAGGGATTTCCGATTGCGCCACAAGCGAGCGCGGTCCGGTAATTGTGTCATACACATATTCGATCGGCGCTTCATAGGTCAAAAGCTTGCCGCACCCCTGTTCACGCTCGATCAGCATGCGGCACCCGGACGCCAGTAAGGTCGTTTTACCACTCCCTGTTGGCCCCGTAACCAGAATCAAGCCCTGCCGCGGGGCCCAATTACGAATAATGG
The DNA here is from genome assembly GCA_050252315.1 of Bdellovibrionales bacterium. Taxonomy (GTDB): domain Bacteria; phylum Pseudomonadota; class Alphaproteobacteria; order UBA9219; family UBA9219; genus UBA8914. Next base: position 2,218 of record JBFWLD010000016.1, on the reverse strand, counting down.
CCTCCTCAATGCCGATTTCAGCCATGGTCGGCGGCAAGCTAGGCAGGCTTCGAAGCGTAATCTGAACGGAATCGCGGCCCCGGCTCAAAATCGCGGTAATATTGGTTCTAAAACGAAACCGAACCGTCCGTTCCGGTCTTACCTCATACGACAAATCAAGATCCGTTCCGGAAGCCAGCTTAGCCAAAGCATCGGGTCCGTAAAGCTTCATCAGGACATTGGTAAGATCGGCAGAATCCATGGCGCGTCGCGTGACGGGATATAAAATACCATCGACTTCGATAATAACCGGACGATCCGTCTGAATGCTGATATCCGTTGCGCCCCGCTTTGCGCACCAAAGCAAAAGGTCGTCCACATGCTCTTCCTGAACGCGCAAAGGCTCATCCGGCCACCCGGCGATACGCATTTGCGTTTCATCCGCCAGAACCAGATCCTCAGGATCTATTGTCGGGGTGCTGTAGTCCAAGTGTCGCTCCGAGGAATAAGAACGGAAGGTCCGGTAATAGCAACGCCGCGATCACCAATCCTCATTTCAGAACCGCCGCCTGTCACGCCGCGATCCTCATGCATTGCGTAAGGAGACGAAATCATTCCCTGAGCCAAAAGCTCTCGATAACGTACCATCCCAACAAACTCTTTCGTCATACGATCCAGATCGGCCTCAAAAATCTCCTCAGCCTGAGCCAAACCAGCATTCCATCCTTCTAAAACCAGTTCGCGCCAAATCTTGCGCTCGTCATCGTCGCGCGGCAAAAGCAAAGACGGCGGAGGCTCCACTTTCCCCCAATCGCGCTCAAGATACAAACGCCAGTTCCGAGGCGCCGTCACAATACGAGCCCCCTGATTGATACGATAAACACGGTCTGCAACCGCAGCCTCCTGCCCGCCGCCATTCACGATAACCGCACGCTGAGCCTCGGTAACGATCGGGGGCTCGATCAAAAGCCCGGACGGAGCCGCAATCAAAAGACGCGTAAAATCAAAAACCTTTCCAAGGCTTGTCTCATGTTCCACCAAACGGCGTTGGATCTCAAACGTACGATAAGCCAGGCCGCCCCGCGCGCCATAGGACAAGGCAGCTTCACGAATAGCATCGTTACGGATTTGAAGCCCGACAACATCGCTTTGATCCTCAGGCGAGTCGCCGACGGTTTGTTCTTGCAGCTCCTCAAGAATAGGCGGCGGAGGCGACGCCTCCAAGGCAACCGCTTCCTGCGCCTGAGCCTCAAAAGACACGAGCAACAGAAAAGCCGCCGCGCCGAGAGCAACGCCCGAAACAAGGGTCAAAAAAAGCTTACATTCTGTCAACCGGCGCATAACGGATCTCGATCGTGTTGTTTGAACTATTCACGGTAATGTCCGCCCGGCGACCAGCCTGCAAACCAAGGTCATGCAAAACTTCGATCAAAGGCTTCTGATAAACATCAAGAGTGACCAGTACAGGCACGCTGGCACGCGCGCCGACCGTCTTAAACTGCATACCGGAGCGATCCGCCAAGCTTTCAAGCATTTGCTCGACAGGCCCGGCCCAACGCACGGTAATCAACTGTGTCAAGGCGGGAGGCGCGGTTGAATAATCATCCGGCTGCGGCAATTGCGGTTCCCGCTGTTGCTCGATACCGGAAAGGGTATCCAACGCGCTTGCCGCTTTTTCAGCAGCTTCGGCTAAACGCAAGCTAACAAGGTCCGGCTCGGTAGCGGTAGGCTCCAGTTGCATGCTGTTACAAGCCGTCAGTAAAAGACTTATACAGAACACCACTGCTCTTCGAGATATCGTGGAAGCTATCGTCATATGCGCACCTACAGACCTCTTTCCGTCTCGTTAAACCCAGTTAAGATCGTTCCTGTATAAACAGGCCGCATCGCTGAGACAACAAAATCCTGCCAAATCCTTTCAATCCTCTGAGGCATAACGCAAATATACCAAAGCGTAGCCAAACAGGGCCCCGGCGACAACCAACACCAGCAAGCTAGTGAACCATAGGCCCGTAAACAAATAATAAAGGGAAACCGTAAACAAAATAGCGGAAGCAATGCCATAAACAAGCGAGGCGTTAGGAATTTTTTCTCTTCTCTTCCGCCGTCCCCCGGCCCAATGGTCTAACGCGGACGAAAATCGCACATCAAGGGAGGGCAAGCCCTTTTTCGAGGAAGAAGCTTTTCTCTTATCCTGAGACACTCAACGCCTCCCCTAAGCTCGAAATCTTATAAAACA
>JBFWLD010000015.1:0-15917 GCA_050252315.1 Bdellovibrionales bacterium | reverse complement strand
TTTGTCCACGATGGATGAGGGCAGCGAGATTCTTTTCCAAACCAAGCACAGCGTTTTTGCAGCGCCCTATCACACGAACGTCAAAGGCAATTTAAGGGGAACGGCTTTTTTCATGACGCAAGACCCTCAACAGGCCTTAAAAATTGCGCAAGAGCTAGGTGCGGATTTAGTCCTTTTGCCTCCCGAGCTTCGTGCCATGTACCATCATCAGGGCGGTACGGTTGTATTTGACCAAGACGGCGAAGAAGTCTTGTCGGAGCAAGCGACCTTTGCCGAGCAATTGGAGGCAGGACGCATTCCTGATTGGCTTGAGCCGGTGCGTCTGCCGTTTTTGCAAGGCTATAAAATTTTTGAGATTAAAAAAGACGAAACCCAACTCCCCTCATGATCGTTACGCGTTTTGCTCCCAGTCCGACCGGTTTGTTGCATCTTGGTCATGCAGCCTCGGCGTTATTCGCGTTTGATCGGGCGCGGCAACAGAACGGAACCTTTCTCTTACGAATAGAGGATATTGATCCGGTTCGATGTAAGGAGCCTTTTATCCAAGCTATTGAAGAAGATTTACAGTGGTTGGGGCTGGACTGGCCAACCCCGGTGCGCTGTCAATCCCGGCACCTATCGGACTATCAAAAGGCCTTGCAAAAGCTGCGGTCCATGGGGGTTCTTTATCCCTGTTATTGCACGCGCAAAGAAGTGCAGGCCGAAGCCGCCGCCGCCGGGCATGCCCCCCATATCGCGCCGGATGGCGGGGAAGGGCTTTTATATCCGGGCACCTGCCGCCGTTTAACCGAGAAGCAAAGGCGGGAATTGGAGTCATCAAGGCAGCCGGTCTGGCGTCTTGATATGCAAAAAGCCTTGTCGATGACGGGGGAATTAAGCTGGACAGACGAAAGGACCGGCCTCGTCAAAGCCAAGCCGGAGCGTTTTGGGGATGTCGTCCTTGCGCGTAAAGATGTTCCAACCAGTTATCATTTGAGCGTGGTTGTCGATGATGCGCTACAAGGCGTCACCTGCGTCACGCGGGGGGAGGATTTGTTTCAAGTTACGGACATTCATTGTTTGTTGCAGGCGCTTTTAGACCTGCCGACGCCGACCTACCATCACCATACTTTGTTGGTAGATTCTTCCGGGCGGAGGCTGGCTAAGCGCGATCACTCCCTGACCTTGCGCGCATTGCGCGAACAGGGCGCCACGCCGGACGAGGTGCGCCAGAAGATACCCCTTTCTTTTTCTTAAGCCGCGCAAAAAAGGGATTTGCTTTCCGGCAGGGTATGGTTAATATTTCTGTTGCCCCGCCTTTTTCCTACCTTCCCCTTTTTGGTTGTTGGAGTTTTTTATGTTTTCTCGCCTTCGTATTGCGGCTCGTTTAATGGTGAGTTTCGGGCTGCTCAATTTGTTAATTGCAGGTTTGAATGGGTACACTATTTTTCAGGGACAGGGCTCTGAGACTCTCGTCGATGCCACCCTTCGTGCGACGACAAATGAAGGCAAAATGCACCTTGTTTTGGAAGATTTTTTCAAAACGCGCATGAATATCTGGGCCTATCTGGCCTTACAAGATTCCACCAAATGGCAGGAAGGCAACGCTACCCTATCCCAAACGGAAGCCGCTTTTTTAAAATTGGTTGAAACGACCAAAGATCAAGGCCGACAAAAAGAATTGCAAACGATAGCCGCCTTGCTTCGCGCGTATAAAGAAGCCGTTGCTCCATTCGAAAAAATCGGTGGTCGTAACGACTATTTGCAAAGTGAGACAGCCCAACAACATCTTAAGAAGGTGGGGCACCTTGCCCAAGAAATTGACGCGGCCAGTTCACGCATGGTTCAAGAATATTCGCAAGTGGCGTCGGCGCGCGCCAATAAGGCTATGGCGCGATTAAAGTCGCTTAATGATTGGTCCGTTATTATCGGTCTGGTCAGCTTGCTGATCGGCGTTACGCTGTGGTTCATCACATCGCGTAGCATCGTTACGCCGATTAACCGCATAACAAAGGTCATGGACAGATTGGCTTCCGGGGATTTGACGGTTGAAATTCCCGGTATTGAACGTCACGATGAAACTGGAGATATGGCTCGGTCTGTCGAGGTTTTTAAGAAAAACGCGCAAAAGGTTGAGGAATTGCGTCGTGATCAGGAAGCCATCGCGGCTAAAACCGAAACGGAACGCCGCCAAGAATTCAAACAGATGGCCGATACGTTTGAAGCCAGTGTGCTCGGCGTGGTACGGGTCGTGTCTTCGTCGGCGGCAGAGATGCAGAAAACCGCTCAAAGCATGTCGGGCGTGGCTCAGGATTCGGCCAACGAGGCCTCTACTGTTGAAACCGCCGCTAATCGGGCAACCGATAACGTTCAGTCCGTTGCTTCTGCAGCGGAAGAATTGACCGCTTCGATTGGCGAGATCAATACGCAGGTAGAACAAGCCGCCCATGTATCCAAAGAAGCGGTGCAGGAAACAGTTCGCGCCAGCACCATGATTCAGGAGCTTGTCGATGCTACGGATAAAATCGGCGGCGTCGTCCAGTTAATTAATGACATTGCCAGCCAGACGAACTTGCTCGCTTTAAATGCAACGATTGAAGCCGCCCGCGCCGGTGAAGCCGGGAAAGGGTTTTCTGTGGTTGCGGGGGAGGTCAAGAATCTGGCTAACCAAACCTCCAAAGCAACGGAGGAGATCGGCGCGCAAATCACAGGGGTTCAGGAAAATACGCATCGTGCGGTTTCGGTGATGCAGAACATTGAAACCATTATTGGCCGCGTACAAGACATCTCCGCCGTGATTGCTCAATCGGTGGAACAGCAAGGTGCCGCCACGCGTGAGATTGCGCAGAACGTTCAACAGGCCGCAGCCAGCACGCGCGAAGTTTCAACGAACATTGAAGGTGTAACGAATGCAGCCGCTATAACGGGGGCAGCGGCAGAGGAGGTGCTTTCCTCTTCAACAAAGCTTGCCCAGAACGCGGATTCCTTAAGTCAGGAAGTCGAATCCTTCCTGAGCAAAATTCGTGAAGAGAAAAAGGATATTCTTCTTGAATGGAATGATAAGCTTCTTTTAGGAATCCCCTCGATCGACGCGCAGCATCAAAAACTTGTGGGGATGCTTAACGACCTCTATGCCGGGTTTAGAGCCGGTCGCGGGCGGGAGGTCATTGGTCCTGTTTTGGCCGGTTTGGCGGACTATACGGCGACCCATTTCAAGCATGAGGAAGTCTTTTTCGACCAAACAGGCTATGCGGAAACCCCGCAACATAAAAAGGAGCATGCCAAATTTGTTAAACGGGTGCTAGAGGTTCAAGCCAAGTTTGAAAAGGACAAAGAAAGCGTCGTTACACAGGATCTTATGGCCTTTTTGCGTAATTGGCTGGTGGATCATATTATGGGAACGGACCGGCGATATGTGCCGCATCTTAAGTCCCATGGCGTCCAATAAAGCGGTTATCCCTCTTTTTTGCTCTTAAAAGGGTTTTCTATGGTTGACAGCGGGTGGGGTTTTGCCCTAAAGCTTGCCGCCTGTTGTGACAGACATAAAACCAAGGGCCTCGTCGGCGTTTGGTTAACAGGGAAAGCGGGTGTAGCTCAGTTGGTTAGAGCGTCGGCCTGTCACGCCGAAGGCCGCGGGTTCAAGTCCCGTCACTCGCGCCACCTTTTTGAAGGTTGGCACCTCCTTCCCCCCCCCCTTACTTCTCATGACTATAAGCTGCTTCTTTTTTGAATCGAAACGATTGTATGGGGATTTGTGTGCCATCGTTTAACGCCTTTCCTGAGAAACATTCCCTTCGCGGCGCGTTTGTTATTTTTTAGGAGGCCTACAACAGGGTTGCTCCTGAATGTTTTGGCTCCCTTTGATACCACACTTCTTTAGGAAAAAGCTTCTTTTACGATCCCTTACTTGATTTTTAGGCGCGATCGCCGCAAGGTGATCGACGATGCTTCCTGAGTCGCATGTGTGTCCGTAAAGGAGAAAGGGGCTACCCTTATGGCCGAAGCCTATTTTGGCGATTATCTGCCGATCCTGCTTTTTTTGGCAATTGCCTTTGGCGTTGCCGTTGTTGCCGTTCTTCTTTCCTTTCTTCTGGCCAAACACAATCCTGATAGTCACAAAAACGAAGCCTATGAATGCGGGTTCCCGCCGTTTGGCGATGCGCGCGCCAAGTTCGATATTCGCTTTTATCTTGTCGCGATCCTGTTCATTATCTTTGATCTTGAAATTGCTTTGCTGTTTCCGTGGGCCATCGCTTTGGGGACGATCGGATGGGCCGGATTTGTCTCAATGATGGTGTTTTTAGGCGTTTTGACCGTTGGGTTTATTTATGAATGGCGGAAAGGGGCGCTCGAATGGGATTGAGTCAACAACCGGCGCCGTTCCTTTCCGACGATCCGGCGGTTCGCGCGCGGATGGAAGCTTCGGCGCGCCTGCTGGGCGGCGAAGTGCAGAATAAAGGCTTTGTGTTGGCCAAGCTGGACGATCTGATGGCGTGGGCGCGCACAGGGTCTATGTGGCCAATGACTTTCGGGCTTGCCTGCTGTGGGATTGAGATGATCCACGCCTATATGAGCCGTTATGATCTTGACCGGTTCGGTATGATGCCGCGTCCTAGTCCGCGCCAATCCGATGTGATGATTGTAGCCGGAACCTTGACCAATAAAATGGCGCCTGCGCTTCGCCAGCTTTACGACCAGATGCCGGAGCCTCGCTGGGTCATTTCGATGGGGAGCTGCGCCAATGGCGGCGGCTATTACCATTATTCCTATTCGGTGGTGCGCGGCTGCGACCGGATTGTGCCGGTCGATATTTATATTCCCGGATGCCCGCCCAGCGCCGAAGCTTTGGTTTACGGCCTGTTGCAGCTTCATCGTAAAATCCGGCGTGGGGATAAACCGGCAGTGTTGCGTGTGGCGAGGGAAGAAAAATGATCGACCCGACCTGCAAGCCTCTTATCGAGGCCGTCCGCCAAGCCTTGTCTTCCCTCAAGGTTGTTTTTACCTCCGAGGTCAAAGGTGAGGTTGCCGTTCTTGTGCCCTGCGCGTCGATTGCTCACGCGATGGAGCATCTGCGCGACCATCCGCTGACGGCTATGAACCAGTTGATGGACGTATGCGGCGTTGATTATCCGGATCGGCTGCCTCGGTTTGAAGTGGCCTATCAGCTTTTGAGTCTTAAACATAATTGGCGGCTGACGGTTAAAGTTCAAACGGATGAAGTAACGCCTGTTCCTTCGGTAACGGGAGTCTATCCTTCCGCTGGCTGGTTCGAGCGTGAAGTTTATGACCTGTTCGGCATCCCCTTTGCTGACCATCCGGATCTGCGCCGGATTTTGACGGATTATGGGTTTGAAGGTCATCCGCTACGCCGCGATTTTCCTCTGACCGGCTTTACCGAAGTTCGCTACGACGATTTACACCGCCAAGTGGTGCAAGAACCCGTCTCCTTGCAACAGGATTACCGGGCCTTTGATGCCATGTCCCCGTGGCAAGGCCTGACCGATGTGCAGAAAAGAGGGCGAGAATGAAAAACGCAAAAACGACTCTGGCGTTGGTGCTGTCCTGCGTTGCGCTAATTCTGGCGGCGTGGTCTGTTTTTCATTCAAGCGGGACATCTGTGCAAAAGGCAAGCGTTTACGACCGTATCATGAAAGACCGTACCATTCGTTGTGCGTATCAACCATGGCCGCCGTTTTTGGCCAAGGATCCGAACACAGGCGAGATTTCCGGCGTTTATGCGGATATTTTCAAGCAGATTGGACAAGATTTGAATCTGAAGATCGACTGGGTTGAGGAGGTCGGCTCGGCCAATACGTTCGAGGGCTATACAACGGGACGTTACGATATGTTGTGTTCGCCGATTACTTCGACACCTCAACGCGCCCTTGTGAGCGGTTTTGTGCGGCCCTTCGGTTATTTGCCGTACTATGCCTATGTGCGGGAAGGCGATCCACGGTTTGATAATGCCTATGATAAAATGGATAACGAGTCCATTACGATGATGGGGCTTGACGGGGATTTTACGAGCATCGTTGCCAATGAAGAGTTTCCGAAGGCCAAGAAAGTCAACTTGCCCAATATGATGAACGGGGCGGATTTGCTGACGTCCTTGGCAAGCGGGAAGGCCGATGTTGTGATAAACGACCCCAGTATTGCTGACGTTTTTATGAAAACAAATTCCGGAAAGGTTCGGCGCGTCGAAGGCCCGCCGGTTCGCTTTTTGGCGGTTAGTATCTCTTTGCCGTTGGGCGAAGAGCGTTTGCGGGAACTAATGAATCAAACCGTGACGCATTATCTGGATGTTGGAAAAATCGACAAGATATTGAACAGCTATGATCTTGATGAGACGAAAATTCTGCGTATTGCGCCGCCTTATCGTGATCCGTCGGCAAAAGGGAAAGGTGCTGAATGACCGAACCCGTCCAAGTCATTTTACGCAACGAAGAGGGCGAGGAACGCGCGCCTTTCACCCTCAATATGGGGCCACAGCATCCGGCGGCGCATGGCGTTTTGCGGCTGATCCTTGAGATGGATGGCGAGGTTGTGGACCGCGCCGATCCGCATATTGGGTTGCTTCATCGGGGCACGGAAAAGCTGATCGAGCATAAAACCTATACGCAGGCTTTGCCGTATTTTGATCGTTTGGATTATGTCTCGCCTATGGCCTCGGAACATTGCTTTTCGCTGGCCGTGGAAAAATTGCTGGGCATCACCCCGTCGCCGCGTGCGCAATGTATCCGTGTCATGTTTGCGGAAATCACGCGCCTTTTAAACCATCTTCTGGCGGTGACGACCTTTGCCTTGGATTTGGGGGCAATCACACCGACCCTTTGGGGTTTTGAAGAGCGTGAAAAGCTGATGGAGTTTTACGAGCGCGTTTCCGGCGCGCGCATGCATGCGAACTATATTCGCCCCGGCGGCGTGGCCAAAGATTTGCCGGATGGGTTGCTGGAGGATATCGACGCTTTTACCGGACCGTTTTTGAAGCTGTTGGATGATTTGGAAACCCTGCTGACCGACAACCGTATTTTCAAACAGCGTACCGTCGATATTGGCGTGATCTCGCAGGAAGAAGCCTTGGCGTGGGGCCTGTCCGGCGCCATGCTTCGCGCCACGGGGATTGCGTGGGATTTACGCAAAAGCCAGCCTTACGACGGTTACGAAACATACGATTTCGACATTCCCATCGGCAAGACGGGGGATTGCTATGCGCGGTATCTGGTGCGGATGGAGGAAATGCGCCAAGCCGTTCGGATCATCCGCCAGTGCGTGCAGCGTATGCCCGAAGGCCGTGTCATGGTTGATGATTTCAAAGTCGCCCGACCGGACCGCGCCGAAATTGACGTGTCGATGGAAGCGTTGATCCACCATTTCAAACTGGCCAGTGAAGGCTATCACGTTCCGGAAGGCGCGACCTATACAGCGGTTGAAGCGCCAAAGGGAGAGTTCGGAGTCTATTTAATCGCAGACGGCAGCAACAAGCCGTACCGGTGTAAAATCCGCGCTCCAAGCTTTGCACATTTGCAAGTTCTACCACTTTTAAGCAAAGATCACATGTTGGCCGATGTTGTCGCGATTATCGGAAGTCTAGATATTGTTTTCGGGGAGATTGATCGATGAGTGTTGTGGCGCATTCTTATAGAGTGGGGTCCATCATCAATGGGGGATATGGACCTGAAGTTGTTGTGGGTGTCGGCAAGGACGATCCCCATTCTGTGAATTTTAGGGCCCCTTGTTTTGCCGTTCCGGTTTCAATCTTTAAGTCTGGCAATGTGTGTCCTTTTGATGGGCATGTAAAATCTGAAATGTTGATGAGGTCTATGGTTTGTCAATTCCCTCGTGGCCGTATTTTCGATGGCTTGGCTTCAGCTCGTCCGTCCCTTTGCGGCGTTCTTCCCTTAGCCGGGTCTAATCGTACGCATGCGTTTATGATGCGCAGGTTGCCTCCGGGGGAGCGGTTTCGCCATGGTGCTATAGGGCACGAGATTACAGGCACTTTTTATGGATCCATGAACGGGAAACCGGCAATCTATTTGACCTGTGTTTGCGCGGACGGGTTGACATCGTGTTTTCCGGTTGAGGTGATTTTTCGCGAACCTCGTACGTTTGGGCATATAGAGCGGCATTTAGGCAATGGGTTGCTTCATCCAAGAATGGGAGGGGCGTGATGACGGGCGTTGTGGCTTTTGGGATGGGAGATAGTTTTCAACGATGAGTGTAACGCAACCCCAGAACTTCTTTTTCACGGCAGAGAATCTGGCCGAGGCTAAGCGGATTATCGCGAAATACCCGGCAGGCAAGCAGGCGAGTGCGCTATTGCCGTTGCTGGATTTGGCGCAACGCCAGCATAAGAACTGGCTGCCGCGTTCGGCGATTGCCTATGTCGCCGATTTGCTCGATGTGCCCGCGATCAAAGCTTTTGAAGTTGCCACTTTCTATACGATGTTCAATCTGGAGCCTGTCGGTAAATATTTGATCCAGCTTTGCCGCACCACGCCTTGTTGGCTGGCGGGAGGTGAAGCGGTCGCCACTGCCTGTCAGGTTCGTCTTGGCATCAAGCCGGGTGAGACAACGCCGGATGGGATGTTTACGCTTAAAGAAGTCGAATGCCTTGGCGCGTGCGTCAATGCGCCGGTCATGCAGATTAACGATGATTATTACGAAGACCTGACCCCGGACAGCGCGGTGGCCATTCTTGACGCTTTGGCTCGCGGCGATACGCCGAAGCTCGGCTCTCAGACCGGTCGTTGCGGTTCGTGCGCTTGCGGCAAAGCCAAGGAGGGCGGGGCATGAAAAAAAGCATTCGGCATTCAGCATTTGGCATTTGGGGAAGGACTGCCGTCATGCCAGCGCAGGCTGGCATCCCATGTGGTTTAATCGAAGAAAAAAACAAAGGGGGCGCGGATGCTCTCTGACAAAGACCGCATCTTTACAAATCTGTACGGCGTGGCGCCGTGGACGCTGGAAGGCGCCATGAGACGCGGCGTGTGGGACGGCACGGCGACGCTTATTCAAAAAGGCAGCGCCGCAATCATCGAAGAAGTCAAGGCGTCGGGCCTGCGTGGCCGTGGCGGCGCGGGGTTCTCGACCGGCATGAAATGGTCCTTTATGCCCAAACCTTCCCAGCGTCCGCATTATCTGATCGTGAATGCCGATGAATCCGAACCCGGCACCTGCAAGGACCGCGATATTCTGCGTTTCGATCCGCATCGTTTGATCGAAGGCGCGTTGATTGCGGCTTCGGCCATCCATGCGCATACGGCGTATATCTATATTCGCGGCGAGTTTGTGAATGAGGCTCGACATCTTCAGCATGCGCTGAACGAAGCCTATGATGCCGGTTTGATCGGTAAAAACGCTGCCGGTTCCGGGTGGGACTGCGATATTTATCTGCATCGCGGCGCAGGCGCTTATGTGTGCGGTGAGGAAAGCGCGCTTTTGGAAAGCCTTGAAGGCAAAAAAGGTCAGCCGCGCAACAAACCGCCTTTTCCAGCCAATGCCGGGCTTTATGCCTGTCCGACGACCGTGAATAATGTGGAGACGATTGCCAGCATCGGCGAAATCCTGCGGCGCCGTAGCGCGTGGTATGCCGGGATTGGGCGTCCCAAAAATACGGGGACGAAGCTTTTCTGTATCTCCGGCCACGTCAACACGCCCTGTAATGTGGAAGAAGCGATGGGGATGCCTCTTCGTGAGTTGATCGAAAAGCATGCGGGCGGCGTTCGCGGTGGCTGGGATAATCTGTTGGCCATTATTCCGGGCGGGTCTTCGGTGCCGGTTTTGCCCAAAGATTTATGCGAAAAGGCGGTCATGGATTATGACGGTCTGCAATCCGTCGGCTCGGCGTTGGGTTCAGCAGGCGTGATTGTCATGGATAAGTCCACGGATATTATCGCTGCCATTGCGCGTCTGTCGCATTTTTATATGCATGAAAGCTGCGGCCAGTGCACGCCCTGCCGCGAAGGCACAGGCTGGGTCTATCGGATCATGCAGCGCATGGTAACCGGCCAGGCCGAGATTGAAGAAATCGACAAGCTGTGGGACCTGACCAAAGAAATCGAGGGACGTACCATCTGCGCGCTCGGCGATGCGGCGGCGTGGCCGGTGCAAGGGTTGATCCGGCATTTCCGTCCGGTGATGGAAGAGCGGATCCTGCGTGCGCGAGCGCAGGCAAAGGGGGCGGCATGATTAAGCTGACGATCAACGGTCATGAAGTCGAAGTCGTCGAAGGCACCTCCGTCCTTCAAGCGTGCGAGCAACTGGGGATCGAAATCCCTCGTTTTTGCTACCATGATCGCCTGAGCGTGGCGGGAAGCTGCCGTATGTGTCTGGTTGAGGTTGAGAAAATGCCGAAACCCATGGCAAGCTGCGCCTTGCCGTGCAGCGAAGGCATGGTCGTCCATACAGATACGGAAAGCGTGCGCCAAGAACGCCAAGGCGTAATGGAGATGCTGCTGCTTAACCATCCGTTGGATTGTCCAGTCTGCGATCAGGGCGGCGAATGCGACTTGCAGGATCAGGCGTTCGCCTATGGCCGTGATCGGTGCCGCAGCACGGAAAAGCGTCGCTTGGTGCGTGATAAAGAATTAGGGCCGTTGATTAAAACCGTGATGACGCGGTGCATCCATTGCACACGGTGCATCCGTTTTATGGAAGAGATCGCAGGATCGCCAGAACTGGGCGGCGCGTATCGCGGCGAGAAAATGGAGATTATGCCCTTTAGGGAAGGGCCGTTGCATTCCGAGATGTCCGGCAATCTGGCGGATGTCTGCCCGGTCGGGGCGTTGACCAGCAAGCCTTATGCGTTCAAGGCTCGTCCGTGGGAGCTTACCAAAACCGAAAGCATCGACGTGATGGATGCGGTCGGGTGCAATATCCGCATCGACACGCGCGGCATGGAGATCATGCGTATCCTGCCGCGCTTGAACGAGGATATTAACGAGGAATGGATCAACGACAAGGCGCGGTATGCGTTTGACGGTCTGCGCCTGCAACGTCTGGACCGTCCCTATGTTCGTGAAGATGGCCAGTTGCGCGAAGCGACATGGGAAGAGGCAATTTCTGTTATTGCCAAGAAACTGCGCCATACCACGCCGAACCGCGTTGCCGCCCTTGCTGGAGATTTGGTCGATTGTGAAACGCTTTACGCGTTTAAAAAGCTCCTGAAGCAGATCGACACCCCTAATTACGATTGTCGGCAGGACGGCGCGGACTATGATATTTCCACCCGTGCGGCCTATGTGATGAATAGCGGTATTGTCGGCATTGAACAAGCCGACGCGATTTTACTGGTAGGAACAAACCCGCGCCATGAAGCCACGCTTGTCAATGCGCGCATCTTAAAACGTTGGCGTAAGGGCGACTGTGTCATCGGCGTGATCGGTCAGGAAGTCGATCTTGGCTATCCGTATGAGCAGGTGGGCTATTCACCGATAGCGTTGCGCGATTTGCTGGAAGGCAAGCATCCTTTCGCCGACTGTCTGAAAAAAGCTAAGAACCCGATGATCCTTTTGGGCGCGGGGGCTTTGGCGCGGCAGGATGGGGCCGCCATCCACGCGATGGCGCGTGAAGTGGCCGAGCATTTTTCCATGGTCCGCGACGATTGGAACGGCTTTAACGTGCTTCAACTGGCAGCAGCACGCACAGGAGGGTTAGATTTGGGCTTTGTCCCGGAAGGTCAGTACGGCCTGACAACCCAATCCATTTTGGGTGCGGCACAGGCTAACCGTATCGACGTTCTTTATCTGATGGGCGCGGACGAGATCGACCCGGCGGCTCTGGGCCGGACCTTTGTCATTTATCAAGGCCATCACGGCGATCGCGGCGCGGCGCGGGCCGATGTGATTTTGCCTTCCGCCGCCTATACGGAAAAAGAAGGGACCTATGTGAATACGGAAGGGCGACCGCAACGCACGCGACGCGCCTTGTTCCCGCCAGGACAGGCGCGTGAAGATTGGGCGATTTTGTCCTATTTGTCGGATGCGATGGATGCGCCGCTTGGGTACACGACGCTTGACGATCTGCGCAAGGATATGTTTGAGGACCATCCGCACCTTGCCGAAATTGGCGTATGCCACCCTGCCGTATGGGATGATTTTGGTGCGGCGGGCACGCTGGGCATCCACCCGTTTGAAGCGGCGATTGAGAATTTTTATATGACCGATCCGATTTCCCGCGTCTCGCCGACCATGGCGCGTTGCACGGCAGAAATCTTGCCGTTCCTCAGCAAAGGGAGAACCGGATGACAAACGCTTATCGTCGAACCAACCAAATGGGATTCCGGATCGCCCCTGAAAAAGGGGCGTCCGGAATGACAGGGAGAGAAGTCCGATGCCCCATTCTTATTGGGTCTATATGGTTACGGATAAGCCTTATGGGACGCTTTATATCGGTGTTACGAATAATTTGGCACGGCGAACAGATGAACATGCGAGCGGAAAATTTGTCGGGTTTACGAAGCGGTATAGCCTTAAACAGCTTGTCTATTATGAAGAATACCAGCAAGTCGATGAGGCGATCACGCGCGAAAAGAAACTCAAAAAATGGCGGCGCGCGTGGAAGCTTGACCTTATTAAAGGATTTAATCCCGAATGGCGTGATTTGGGAAAAGAACTGCATAAGTAACCAGTTAGGATATGTTTTGGGGCGTTGTCATTCCGGACGCCCCTTTGGGGGCGATCCGGAATCCCATTTTGTTTATTGTTGGGGCTTTTGGACCTGCGGGGGGAGGGGATAATGGATTTTGTGGATCAATATCTTCTGCCGCTTTTCTGGATGTTGCTCGGCATCGTCGTGATCCTTGGCGTTGTCATGGGGGCCACGGCCTATTTGACGTGGGCGGAGCGTAAGGTGCTTGGCCTGATCCAAATCCGTAAAGGCCCGAACGTGGTCGGACCCTTCGGCCTGCTTCAGCCGGTTGCGGATGGGGTTAAAGTTCTGGCCAAGGAAACCATCTTGCCGACGAAAGCCAATATCCCGCTTTTTATCGGCGCGCCGATTTTTACCTTTTTGCTGGCGCTTTCCGCATGGGCCGTGATTCCGTTTGATGCGGGGCTTGTCCTCGCGGATATTAATGTCGGGGTGCTTTATCTCCTCGCGATTTCGTCGCTTGGCGTTTACGCTATTATTATTGCCGGGTGGGCCTCCAACTCCAAATATTCCTTTTTGGGCGGCTTGCGATCGGCGGCGCAGATGGTGTCCTACGAAGTGTCTATCGGCCTGATCCTTGTCACGGTCCTGCTTAAAGCTGGATCGTTGAACCTTTCCAAGATTGTCGAGGCCCAGGCGACGCAGGGCTGGTTCGTGTTCTCGATCCTGCTTCCTATGGCGATTTTGTTTTTTATCTCGGCCTTGGCGGAAACGAACCGCAATCCTTTTGATTTGCCCGAAGGGGAATCCGAACTAGTCGGCGGCTTCAATACGGAATATTCGGCGATGATTTTTGCCATGTTCTTTTTGGGCGAATACGCGAACATGATTTTGATGAGCGCCATGACAAGTATTTTGTTTTTGGGCGGATGGTTGCCTCCCTTGGCGGCGCTTGGGTTTATTCCCGGCTTTATTTGGTTCGCCCTTAAAATAGCCGTCTGTCTGTTTGTGTTTTTGTGGGTGCGTGGTACCTTGCCTCGATACCGCTATGACCAGTTGATGCGCATCGGCTGGAAATTCTTTTTACCTTTGTCGCTTGTGTGGGTGGTCGTTGTCGCGACCCTCTCCATGGTGGCGGGAGGATAAGGCATGGCACGAGTAAAACGCCGTTTAAAATATTGGCTGGGGCTGGATCTTTTATCCGGGCTAGCGCTGACCTTTCGCTATATGTTCAAGCCGCCCGTTACCTTGAACTATCCGTTTGAAAAAGGGCCGATCAGTCCCCGCTTCCGTGGCGAGCATGCCTTGCGCCGCTACCCGGATGGGACGGAGCGCTGTATTGCCTGTAAATTATGCGAAGCGGTTTGCCCCGCATTGGCCATCACCATCGAAGCCGCGCCCGCGCCGGATGGTTCACGCCGTACCACGCGCTATGACATTGACATGACCAAATGTATCAATTGCGGCCTGTGCCAAGAGGTCTGCCCGGTGGAGGCGATTGTCGAAGGCCCGAACTTTGAATACGCAACCTTGACGCATGAAGAGCTTTTATACACCAAAAAACGCCTGCTTGCGAATGGCGACCGGTGGGAGCCACTCCTCGCCGCCAACCTTGCCGCTGACGGAAGGAAAAAGCCATGAAGAGGCAAAAGGAACCGTTATGGAAAAACGTTCATGGGTTTATATCCTTACGGATAAACCGTACGGAACGCTTTATACGGGCGTTACCGGCAATCTTGCTCGGCGGATATGGGAGCATAAAACAGGGGTCTATCCCGGATTTACAAAACGGTATAGCTTGCACTTATTGGTTTATTACGAAGAATACCCGACCATTGAAGAAGCCATTGCGCGTGAAAAATGTATCAAGGCATGGAAGCGGGAGTGGAAAACCCATCGGATCGCGCAAGTTAATGCTGAATGGCGGGATTTGTATGAAGACCTTAACAAATAAAAAAGGACATGGGATGCCAGCCTTCGCTGGCATGACGTCAAAGGTGACGTTCGTTCCATCTATAACAAGAGTCAATAGATACCCTGATCGTGAAATTTTATGCGATGCCATTGCCCCAAGCGTCATGCCAGCGAAGGCTGGCATCCCATTTGGTTGTTGCCTAACCGCCCAGATAAAGGAGGCAGCATGATAGCCGGTCTGCTTTTTTATATGTTTGCCTTGGTGCTGATAGCATCGTCCGTAATGGTCGTGACGGTGCGGCAACCGGTTTCGGCGGTTTTGTGGTTGATCTTAGCGTTTTTTAACGCTTCGGGTCTGTTCCTTTTGGCCGGAGCCGAGTTTTTGGCGTTTATCCTGTTGATTGTCTATGTCGGGGCGGTCGCCGTCCTGTTCCTGTTTGTTGTGATGATGTTGGACGTGAAGGGGGCCGCCCCAGCCGTAGATTTTCGTCGCCACTTGCCGCTCGGCCTTGGGCTCGGCGTGGTTCTTTTGACCCAGTTGATGGTGGCGGTCTGGTCTTGGCCCGCGCCTGCCGTTGTCGCAACGCAAGAAGTCGTCGAAGCCTCTCCGGAAAATACGCTGGCCTTGGGGCAGGTGCTTTACACGGACTATGCTCTGCCGTTTCAGGTCGTAGGGGCTATCTTGTTGGTTGCCATGATCGGGGCCATTGCCTTGACCTATCGCAAACCGCGCCAGACCAAAAAGCAAAAGGTCTGGGATCAGTTAGAGCGCCGCCCGGAGGATGTGCTTGAACTCCGGCGGGTAGAAAGCGGGAAGGGAGCCTTATGATGGAACACATGCTGACCATAGGCCTTGGCCATTATTTGACGCTCGGAAGCCTGCTTTTCGTGATCGGCCTTTTGGGCGTAGTGCTGAACCGGCGTAATATGATTGTTCTACTGATGGCGATCGAGCTGATGCTTCTGGCAGCCAACATTAATCTGGTGGCCTTTTCGCATTTTGGAGGCACGTTGGCGGGGCAGGTCTTTACGATGATGATCCTGACGGTTGCAGCGGCGGAATCGGCCATAGGTCTTGCGATCTTTGTGGTAGCGTTCCGTAAACGCGGTAATCTGGACGTGACCGACATAGCCGAGATGAAAGGATAGGGGCATGGGAATGACACTTGATCTTGCCGCTGTTTTTCTTCCGCTTGCCGGTTTTTTGATCGCGGGTCTAGGGGGACACAAGCTGGGCGACAAAGCCTCGCAGGCTGTTACCTGCCTGTGCGTGTGTGTGGCTGCGCTTTTGTCCGTTCTTATCTTTAATGATGTGGCTCTGAATGGCCATCCCCGTACGCACGAACTGGCCCCTTGGATTGCGGGTGGAGGGTTGGACGTTTCATGGGCGGTTCGGCTTGATACGCTCAGCGCCATCATGCTGTTGGTCGTTAACG